>CAZQKJ010000520.1:0-3104 GCA_964593315.1 uncultured Granulosicoccaceae bacterium | reverse complement strand
ACTGGACGCCAATGCAGCGAACTGTCATATTCCGTCTACGGCGTTATGCGGCGCCGTGTCTACGCTAAATTCCTAGCGAATTGTGGCATGTGACCGTGGTGATCAGCGGTCATTCAGCCACTTGTGCGCCATAACCTCCGGCCCCATCCGTCACGCCGGACGTTTGAAGCGTCGCAGCATCCGTTTTGGATTCTGCGGCTGAAAACACAGCAGTTGACAAACCAAATCCCCTACAGACAGATCGAACAGGTAAACCACAGTGGAATTATCCGGCGGTGAGATATTAATCCAGTCTCTGCAAGACGAGGGTGTCGAATACGTATTCGGCTACCCGGGTGGTGCAGTGCTTCATATTTACGATGCTATTTTCAGGCAGCAACAAGTACAACATATTTTGGTGCGCCACGAGCAGGGCGCAACTCACATGGCCGATGGCTATGCTCGTGCGACTGGCAAGCCGGGTGTAGTGCTTGTCACATCCGGACCAGGTGCGACCAACGCAATTACCGGTATAGCCACCGCTCATCTTGATTCTATCCCGCTGGTGATTATCACTGGTCAGGTCACATCAAAGTACATTGGTACTGATGCGTTTCAAGAGGTTGATGCGATTGGTTGTACCAGACCTTGTGTCAAACATAACTTCATGGTCAAGAGTCCGGAAGAAATTGCCACGGTGATGAAGAAGGCATTCTATGTAGCCACTACCGGCAGACCAGGCCCGGTGGTTGTGGACATCCCCAAAGACTTCACAGCACCGAATGTCAAGATCCCTTACGAGTATCCCAGTGAGATTTCCATGCGATCCTATGCACCGGTCAGCGGTGGTCACGTCGGTCAGGTGCGCAAGGCGGTAGAGCTTCTGGCACAGGCAAAACAACCGATGATTTACTCCGGTGGTGGTGTGTTGATGAGTGAGTCGCATGAAGAGCTACGCAAACTTGCACGTGAGCTTGGATATCCGGTCACGAACACTTTGATGGGGCTGGGAGCGTATCCGGCAACGGATAAACAGTTTATCGGTATGTTGGGTATGCATGGCACCTACGAGGCTAATCTTGCCATGCACAATTGCGATGTGCTTTTAGCTGTCGGTGTGCGCTTTGATGATCGTGTAACAGGAGAGGTCGAGCACTTCTGCCCTAACGCAAAAATTATTCATGTGGATATTGATCCGACATCAATCTCTAAAAACGTCAGTGTTGATGTGCCGATAGTTGGAGATCTGAAGGTGGTGCTGAGCCGTATGCTTGAGCTACTGAGTGAGGACAGCCGCAGGGCCAATCCACAAGACATCGATGCCTGGTGGAAGCAGATAGATATCTGGCGCGGAGCCAAAAGCCTTGCTTACGAGGCCTCTGATGAAGTGATAAAGCCACAGTTCGTGGTGGAAAAATTATGGGAGGTCACCAAGGGTGATGCTTATGTCACATCTGACGTTGGTCAGCACCAGATGTGGGCCGCTCAATACTACGGTTTTGATGAGCCGCGGCGCTGGATAAACTCTGGTGGACTGGGCACCATGGGTTTTGGACTACCAGCAGCTCTTGGGGTGAAGCTTGCATTTCCCGATGCAGACGTTGCCTGCGTAACCGGTGAAGCCAGTATTCAGATGTGTTTGCAGGAGTTATCTACTGCTATGCAATATGGCTTGCCGGTTAAGGTTATCAATTTGAATAACCGTTATTTGGGGATGGTGCGCCAATGGCAGGAGTTCCAGTATGAAGGTCGATACTCGCACTCCTATGTTGATGCCTTACCGGACTTCGTCAAACTGGCTGAGTCCTACAATCATGTGGGTATTCAGGTTCATAAACCTGCTGATGTAGAGGGTGCGCTGCGTGAAGCTTTTGCGCAAAAAGACAAGTTGGTGTTTTTAGACTTTCAGACCGATGATAAAGAAAATGTCTACCCGATGATTGAAGCTGGAAAGGGACATCACCAGATGCGCCTCCACCCGAAGACTGAGGTGCCCGGCTGATGTCATTAAGTAAACATGTAGTTTCAATGCTGGTAGAAAACGAGTCTGGTGCGCTTTCGCGTATTGCCGGGTTATTCAGTATGCGCGGTTACAATATCGAGTCATTAACTGTAGCCCCCACCAATGATCCGACCTTATCGCGTACCACCATTGTCACCAGCGGTGACGATCGCACGATTGAGCAGATCACCAAGCAGTTGAATAAATTGGTCGATGTGGTGCGTCTGGTCGATCTTACCGAAGCGGCGCATATAGCCCATGAAATGCTGATGATTAAGGTGCGTGCTTCAGGTCAGCAACGTGATGAGATCTTTCGCTTGTCTGATATCTATAAAGGAAAAATTGTAGATGTCACGGAAGCTACCTTCATTGTAGAGCTTAGCGGAGACAGTGAGAAACTTGATTCGTTTGTCAATACTGTGGGGGATGAACAGATTCTTGAAGTGGTGCGTTCCGGGGTGATCGGTATCGCCCGTGGTGAGCGCGGTCTTAAGGTCTAGATCGATCTGTACGGCGGATTTACCGGAGCGCTGGCTGCTCCGGGTGTCGTATTATTAATCGCTGTGCACCCCTATCGCCAATTTCGAGATTAGATGACTACACCGACGGAGCAGGAAAAAGCGGGTAGAAAAGGTAAAGGCATTTATCTACTGCCGAACCTGTTTACCACAGCTGCACTATTTGCCGGTTTTTATGCGGTTATAGCGGCTATTAATAATCGTTTTGAGCATGCGGCCATTGCTGTGCTTGTGGCGATGGTGCTGGATGGACTCGATGGGCGCATCGCACGCCTGACCAATACCTCAAGTGAGTTTGGTGCTGAGTACGATAGCCTCTCGGATATGGTGTCTTTTGGATTGGCACCGGCGCTGATCATGTACGAGTGGTCCTTACATAACGTCAGCCGGCAGGGGTTTGGACAAGCCGGATGGGTGGCAGCGTTCTTGTTCACTGCCTGTGCTGCACTGAGACTGGCACGTTTTAACGTGCAGATCGGCTCTGCTGACAAACGATTTTTTAAGGGCCTTGCGAGTCCTGCGGCTGCAGCATTGATGGTCTGTACCGTGTGGGTATTTCATGACAATGGTTACACCGGTAGCCAGGTCACTACGCTCTCGATGAT
>CAZQKJ010000519.1:0-3112 GCA_964593315.1 uncultured Granulosicoccaceae bacterium | reverse complement strand
AACAAGCCGGACTGTATCTGGGTGCTACCTGCCACAAATCGTCTGATAACTTCCGTGGCAATCGGGAATCTACGGCAATAATGATCCTGCACAATGATCTGCTGGCGCGCAGCGGTGGCAGTTGGGACAAGCCGGTTAGAAAATTAACCTGGGAGCCAGTCCACAGGGCATTACTGTCAACGATTATAGAAACCTACAGCGATCAGCCGTTGTGGGGCTTTAAAGATCCACGCACTTTGTTTACCACCAATATGTGGCGCAAACAACTACCCGCTCTGGAAATGGTGGGTATTTTCCGACACCCGTATCTTGTTGCTGATTCACTGATTCGACGAGATGGTATGTCGGAAGAACAGGCACTTGAATTATGGTTTATCTACAATAAGAATCTTCAGTGGCTGGCATTAAACCAAGGACCGCTTCCTATCGTTGAGTTCAGTACCGATGCAGAAGGGTTTAACTTTCAACTTAACCAGCTATTCAGAATCTTAAAACTGGAAAGTATGCACGTAGATTTTTTTGATGAAAAACTACGCAAGCAAACCATACCTGAGTTGAAGCAGAGCAAGATCGCCAATCGATGTTTAAATCTGTACAGTGCGTTACAGGCACTCAGTTTATTACACAAGAACAACCGCAGCGACGGCCATTGCATCCGCCCAGCAGCCTGACACAGCACCTCATCACCAGAATCATCCCGGTTAACTCATGGTTAACTCACCGCCAATTCAGGACCAACCTAAAGCCAACCCAGAACCTTAACACCGGCGGACGCCGGTATTGAAACAGCGATCATAATCACCAGAGAACACAATCAGACATAGGATTGAACTGGTAAGGTTGACATGGCTGCAAGCAAACCGAATATTCTGATAGTGATGGCGGATCAGCTGGCACCGCACTTCACTGGCGCCTACGGACATCCAGTAGTCAAAACTCCGCATCTCGACGCATTGGCCAATCGCGGAATGCGCTTTGATGCAGCTTACTGTAACTCACCATTATGCGCACCATCACGATTTTCATTTATGTCCGGCCAGCTGATTAGCCGCATAGCAGCGTATGACAATGCATCAGAGTTCTGCGCTACGGTCCCGACATTTGCACACTACCTGAAAGCACTCGGGTATCGAACCTGCCTGTCAGGCAAAATGCATTTTGTCGGCCCTGATCAAAAACATGGTTTTGAAGATCGCGTAACCACTGATATCTATCCGTCAGACTTTGCATGGACACCCGACTGGGAAGCTCATGACGAACGTATAGATAAGTGGTACCACAACATGCAAACCGTTAAAGAAAGCGGTATGGCACAAGCCACTTTTCAAATCGACTACGATGATGAAGTCGGTTTTGCCGCACGCAGATGGTTGTTTGACTACGCTCGAAACAAGACAAGCCATGACAATGCACCGTTTGCAATGGTGGCAAGCTTTATCCACCCGCATGATCCCTATGTAGCTCGTCCCGAGTGGTGGAATTTGTACACCGATGATCAGATAGAGCCACCAGAGTACCCACTTACAGCAGAACAACAAGATCCTTTTTCAAAACGTGTTATGGATGGCATTGAAGCCAGTACCGTCCCGCTAACCGAGGCTGAAGTCACACGTGCCAGGCGCGCCTACTTTGCCAATGTCAGTTACTTTGACAGCAAGATCGGATTGTTAGTTAAATCTCTTGAAGAGACCGGTGAACTGGACAACACCATTGTAATTATCACAGCAGATCACGGTGACATGCTGGGTGAACGCGGGCTGTGGTACAAAATGAATTTCTTCGAACACTCCGCAAGAGTACCCCTGGTGATGGCAGGACCTGGCATTAACAACGACACCAGCGGCAACGCCTGCTCTCTGGTAGATATGTTGCCTACGTTAATTGATATTGCAGGCGGTGACGACAGCTTGTTCGGTGAACCGGTTGACGGTCGCAGCTTGTTAACTGCGGCAACCGGAGGCACTGATCCAAAAGACGAAGCGATTGGAGAATACTGCGCCGAGATGACACCCTACCCGGTATTTATGATACGCCGTGGATCGTATAAATATATTCACTGCGATTTTGACCCGCCGCAGTTGTACAATCTATCTGAAGATCCAATGGAAAAGATCAATCTCGCCAGTAATCCGGCTTACGCACAACATGCCCAGGCCTTTGCAGAAGAAGTCTGTTCCAGATGGGATAGCGAAACTCTGCGTGCCGATATCATCAAAACCCAAAAGTCCCGGCACGCACTACACGCTGCAATGGAGGCCGGAGCCGGTGAACACTGGGATTACAATCCACCATCGGATGCCAGCCAGCAATACGTCAGAAATCACATGGACTGGACAGTGGCCGCCGCAAAGTATCGATTCCCGCCAGTTGACCCACCCGTTAAGTAGTCCGCCGCACACAACGGATGAACCAAACTGAACGCAAGCTTACTTAAGGCGTCCGGAATGCAGTGTGCAACTGAATCTTTTCACCGTGGTCAGACACAGTAGACGCATCGATCACGAGAACCCGCGACTAATTGCTATATTCGGCCACTCAGTGCAGAATAAACTGTCATGACGCCGTATAATCACTGTGAAGAACAGATAATCCCGCAGGGAAATAAAATGCTCCACCCAATCAGACTTGCCATGCTTGGTTTCTGCGCACTATTGATTAGCGCTTGCGATAGTCAAAATGAAATCCAGATACAAGGCAACACCATCGCAACGCCACTACCCGATAAAATCAGACAGGTTTCAAATCTGGGTACGGTGCCGATTGAGATACAGGTGACTGTGAACGGCGTAAGATCCGCTCAGGTGCGCGTACCGGAAAATGCGATCGGCAGCATTATGGTTACCGCCAATGTACCGGCAGACCAAACCAATGACGTCACCGTTGAATGGCTGGCGATACCTAACGGCACGCGGGTTTTACTGGCTGACTTCAGTACTGTCACTCAACCCAATCAACAGGAAGTCGTGGTTTCAGCTTACAACGATACCGGAGAACGCTTTGACTTCGACGGCGATGGATTGAGCAACCTTGATGAGGCACGGGCTAACCGCAACATACTCGGCGTATTTGATCTGGAAGTGCCACGTCAGGAAACTTTTCTTGGTCCGCGCAC
>CAZQKJ010000518.1:0-3113 GCA_964593315.1 uncultured Granulosicoccaceae bacterium | reverse complement strand
CAGAAACCCGACCAACCTCGATTGACAAGCGATATGCAACCACTGGCATAGCGCCCGGCCCTAAAGCCTTCTTCCTGCTACTTGCGCCGTTCGTTATTGTCGGGCTGGCGGCCTGGTGGTTTTTGCAAGCGAGCTAATACCGGTTCAGGTACAGACCTGCAGCTCGAGACAGAACACAAGCTCTCAGCCACCGCATCCAGTTGCCAGTAATTAGACTGCTTCAATTATTTGCTGTACCAGTCTCACGTACATGATCTGGCATCGTTAAACACAACGGTATTGGCAAAGACTACAGAACCGCTGCAGACTCTATCCAATGGCTAACTCCCGTAGCACTGGCCTTCTCAAGGCCTCTGAAACGTGCCGGCGCCCCGCACTGCGCCAATGAATAGCGTCCAGAGCTCACCGCAGGCTGTGCGGCCCTTCAAGCACACCTCGCCATCTTCACTTACCCAAATTTTCAACACCGGAAACCCGGTCTGTAAAACCGCCATCGCTGATCAGTTAGTGACTACCGATCTGCCGTTGGCGCGCAGCGTTATCAACTGACACAAAAAGCACGGGTCCACCGGCGCAGACTGGCAAGCAAATACAGCAAACGCGCGCGTTATAGTGATACGCTCTCTGGCATGATTGGCTGGAACGAAGCAGCAATTGGAAGCATAAGGCGTAGAGTTACCAGGCGAAGTTGACGAGAACTCCACAGGGCCGGGCCGCTTTGTTGTGGCTGACCCGGACGGAAATCCAGTTCTTGTTGACCCGCACGTATAAACTGACGCAGTGCAGCCCTGCCGCCGGAATTCGAGATATTAACCATAACAAGACTTTGTACTCTAATACGTTATCTAGCCGATACGCTTCAAGCCATCAACCTGCAGGGCAGATCGATAACAACGTTTTTTCAGACTGTGCAACAGCACATCACCAACCTGGTCAGAGCAATCCTATGACACACCGGCGAATTCGAAAATTCAACACCGCTGACACCTATCCCGAGCAACAACTCGATAACGACTTATGTCAGGCAGTGGTAACACACGGCGGTAAAACGGTCTATCTGCGCGGCCAATGTCCGCAAAATCTGGATGACGCGCAGAACATAGAATCGCATGACCCTGCAGAACAAACGCATAAGGTTATGCAGAACATCAAACAGTTGATTGAAGAAGCCGGGGGCGATATGTCGCACCTGGTCAAAGTGGTGGTATACCTGACAGATGTACGCCATCGAGAAGCAGTTTATCGAACCATGGGAGAGTACATTAAAGATGTGCATCCTGTGTCCACCGGGCTGGTAGTTCAAGCGCTCGCACGACCAGAGTGGTTGGTTGAAATTGACGGTACAGCCGTCATTCCGGAGTAAGCCCATGACATTTTCACTGGTTGCACGATGCGCTGAAACAGGCATGTTTGGCATGGCGATATCATCATCTTCACCTGCAGTGGCAGCTCGGTGCGCTTTCACCCGCGCAGGCGTCGGAGCCGTTGCAAGTCAGAACATCACCGATCCCGGACTTGGACCACTCACTCTGGATCTGATGCAGCGAGGCTTAAGCGCCCAAGAGGCAATCACTGAAATTCAAACCAGCCAGCCCCATATGCAGTACCGCCAGGTACTAGCGGTAGACAAACATGGCCACAGCGCTTTGCACTCAGGTTCAAATTCTCTCGGCATCTGGACTGATGCAAAATCTGACAATGTGGCTGCCGGTGGCAATTTGTTAGCCGATGAAGGCGTACCTCAGGCATTGATAGACGAGTTTCTGGCAACTGAAGGGCATATCGGTGATCGCTTGATAGCCGCCATGCGCCGCGGACTGGAGCTTGGTGGCGAGGCGGGCCCGGTACACTCTGCCGGATTGCAAATAGCAGATAAAGTGTCCTGGCCTGTGGCTGACCTGCGCTGTGACTGGACGGAGGATTGCCCGATAGACAATATCGCCACGGCCTGGCAGGTGTATAAACCGCAGCTTGAAGCTTACCTGCAACGAGCCTCCGACCCGAGTGAGTCGCCCTCCTATGGCGTGCCGGGTGATCAATAACCGGCTCTTCAACAGTCAGCTAACAAAAACCTGCAAATATAAAGACAGCCAATACAGAAAAGTTAAACTGATGAGCCATCCGGAGTAGTCAATTGCGTGACCCCCGATACGACATACTGTTTGAATCTCTGCCGATAGGTCCACTGACGGCCAAAAACAGATTTTATCAAGTACCCCATTGCAACGGCGGCGGTTACCGAGATCCGTCCGCCGCCGCTGAGATGCGAGGCATTAAAGCGCAAGGCGGATGGGGAGTCATCTTTACAGAACAGTGCGAAATGCATCATTCGTCGGAAATCACACCGTTTATTGAGCTACGCCTGTGGGAAGACAAGGATATTCCGCAACTACAAAATATGGCAAACAGGATGAAGTCACATGGTGCACTTGCGGGAATTCAGCTCGCCTACTCAGGCATAAACGGCCCCAACCTTTATACCCGTGAAGTACCACTCGCACCGACAGCCCTGCCAATAAGAACATTCACCAATGATCCAGTCCAGGCGCGTGCGCTGGATAAAAAAGACATCAAAGATTTACGACGCTGGTTTGTCAATGCAGCCAGGCGATCAAAGCTCGCAGGCTTCGATCTCATTTGCTTATACGGCGCGCACGGCTTCGGCATCTTTCAACACTTTCTTAGTCGCGCGACCAATCAAAGAACAGACGAATATGGCGGTAGCTTAGAGAACCGCTCACGCTTTGCACGTGAAGTAATCGCAGATATGCGAGATGCAGTGGGTGACACGATGGCACTGACGCTTCGTGTAAGTCTGGATGAATCCATAAATGATCTCGGCTTCTCCAATGCAGAGGTACGTGACTTCATCGAAATGCATAAGGACCTGCCAGACCTTTGGGATCTGGCTCATGGTGAATGGGAAGATTGCTCCGGCCCGTCACGGTTTAAAGAAGAAGCTGCTCAACAAGAGCTGGTGCGTGGTATTCGCGATTTGACCGATAAACCGGTTGTGGGCGTGGGTCGTTTCACAAGCCCTGATGTCATGGTGCGGCAAATCAATTCCGGGCTACTGGATTTTATCGGCTGCGCCCGTCCCTCTATCGCAGATC
>CAZQKJ010000517.1:0-3114 GCA_964593315.1 uncultured Granulosicoccaceae bacterium | reverse complement strand
TTAACTTAAGATTGCGCGGCGCCCATATCGCAATAGAGGCCAGCACAGTGGCAATACACGCGGCAACAATAAACCAGTGTGTCGTGATAATCATGATTTTCTGTTGCGTAGTTTCTTGGGTAAATTGTTAACACTGCCTGTGACAAGGCGCGCATCGTCATCAAGATTGAATCGGAAGACAGTAGACTCTTCTCCCTGATGTTTGAGCTCGTGCTTACTGACCAGAATCTGTTTAGCTGATTTTTGTCCGGGGCGTTTTAAACTGACTACTATGGTCGCAGGTACCGGGTAGATGCCAGTCGGGTTGCGATACAAGTGCACATTTACAGCATACTCGCCTTCTGGCACTCCTCGGCTATAGGAAAACTCATAGTTAAGACCGGTCAGGTCAGCGGTGGCCCCCAGGTCATCGCGTAACAAATTAAATATTTGTCCGCCTTTGTTTGAATACCCGACCGGATTATCGCCCGGTGCTTCTACCCATAGATCGACGTCAGCGTTAATATCATCCGGCCAGCGCAATTCAACGGTCATATTGCCTGGAGACTTTGAGTTTTCTTCCGCTATTGCCTTTGGGTTAACGTGAGGAAGCAGTAGCATCACCAGTGTTACGAAACCCGCCAACGCGAGCATGATAACGTCACGAAACAGTGTGGCTGTACTGTCTTCATCAAAGAAGTCATCTTCACGCATTGCGTTCGACCGCCTCTTGAAGATCACTGATCAATTGGACGGTGCCACTGGAAAGCATTTGAAAGTTGGCCATAAGCCATACGTTAAAAATGGATCCGATCAGGGTTGTGTACAGCGCTGTAGACATGCCCTGGATGAGTGTCGATACCATCGGTGCTATTGTGCTTACATCACCGGCTTTTTCAGGGTCTACGCCTGACAGGGCAATGATAAAGCCGAGTACTGTTCCGATTAGCCCGAGTAACACCAGGGTGTTACCAAGGTGCCTGACTACTGAAATGCGGTGAGATAACCTCAAGCGCATTGAACCGCTGATTGACGTAGTGCCCGCAGTAGTTTGAATGGCAGAGTGAGTGCTGTTTTGTTGAGTCAATAAATGTGCGATAGCAGGTGAAGCTAACCCGGCTTCGCTTTTAATTGCATCAATCTCACGATTAGTCTGCCAGAGTTTCTGGGTGCAGAGCACCAGCCCGATAACAAATACGATAAAAATGACAACAGACAAGTAGGTTTGATCGGCGTTGACGACCTTGTGGACGTATCCTTGTGACCAGGCAACTGCAAGAAGCGCGATCGCTACGACATTCAGGAGTACGTAACGTAACAGCAGGAGTGAACGATAGGGGTTGCGCAGCGTTTTTCTGCCAACGTTATTGTGCAGGGCGCCATCGTTTTCAGAATGTGCGTTTGCTTCACTGTAGGCTTCTGCCATGGGAACTGCCCCTTTTTAGGATCGGCAACACTGCTGGCCGATAGCAAAGTAAGCGGGCGATATCCAAGGGTTTCTTAACTAAAAGGCTGTGAACAAATGAAGTGTCAGCCGGTATCGATCACCGCAGACAGAAGGCGGCGCAGCATTCGTGCCACCGAACCTGCTATTCCGTCACGGCTGCGGGGTTGTTGACAGTGGCAACGAGTAAGGAATACACACGGCATTCCCGTTTGCTTTATAAAAATTTTAGCGCTGTGCCTTACCAGAGTAAGGCTGGCTTTGGTCGGCGTCAGGCTTTTGCCTGTTGCCGGCGTTCGTACAGGATAAACTCCGTGTAGCCATTAGGTTGTATTCGACCTTTGAGCGCCAGATCCAGTGATGCCTGGAATGTGACGCTGTTGTCAAAATCCCTGGTCATTGGATTGTAGTCAGGGTCATTCTGATTTTGTTCGTCAACAGTGGCTGCAAGACGTTTCATTGACTCGATGACTTCTTCTTCTGTGAGAATGCCGTGGTGTAGCCAGTTGGCAATGTGCTGACTGGAAATTCTGAGCGTGGCACAGTCTTCCATCAAACCAACATTATTGATATCCGGTACTTTAGAGCACCCAATACCCTGGCCGACCCAACGTGCAACATAGCCAAGGATGCCTTGAACATTGTTGTCGAGCTCGTTTTTGATTTCATCGGCAGACAAATTTCGGTCGAGTAGCGGGATAGTCAGGATGTCATCAACGCTTGCTGGTGTACGGGATTTTATTTCTTCCTGACGATCTGAAACGTTGATCTGAAAGTAGTGCGTCGCATGCAGGGTTGCTGCTGTGGGGGAGGGAACCCATGCTGTGCTTCCACCTTGTTGTGGGTGCGTAATTTTGGCTTCCAGCATAGCCGCCATTTCATCCGGAATAGCCCACATGCCTTTGCCGATTTGTGCCCTGCCTTGTAAACCACAAGCGATGCCGCAATCGACATTGTTGTCTTCATAGGCCATCAGCCAGGTGGCTTGTTTAATCTCGGCTTTAGGCAACATGGCTCCCGCTTCCATGTTGGTATGGATGTCATCACCGGTGCGATCCAGGAATCCGGTATTGATAAATACCACTCTTTCATGTGCTGCGTTGATGCAGTTCTTTAAGTTGACAGTGGTGCGCCGCTCTTCATCCATGATGCCCATCTTTAGCGTGTTCTTCTCAAGTGACAGGGCGGATTCAACTCGGTCAAAGAGCTCACTGGCCAGTGCCACTTCTTCAGAGCCATGCATTTTTGGTTTAACAATGTACACAGAGCCACTGCGGCTGTTACTGAAGCCGTTGTTGTTACCGATTAGGTCATGTTTGGCAGATAGTGCGGTCACCATTGCATCTATTAGTGTTTCGGGTACGGGTTGGTTGTTGTAGGTTACTGCATCAATTTCACATTGGGTGCCGACGTTGCGTACCAGCAGAGTGCTGCGTCCTGGCAGTGTATAGCTGCTACCATCGGCTGCGGTATAAGTGCGATCTTTTGCCAACTTGCGATCAATGGTCTGGTTGCCTTTTTTGAAAGAGCATTCGAGGGTGCCCTGCATCAGGCCGAGCCAGTTGCTGTATACCTTGCACTTGTCATCAACGTCTACTGATGCAACCGAGTCTTCACAATCCATAATAGTGCTGATAGCTGATTCAAGCTGAACATCGGCAAGGTTAACCGGATCAGTTTTTCCAATCGGA
>CAZQKJ010000516.1:0-3132 GCA_964593315.1 uncultured Granulosicoccaceae bacterium | reverse complement strand
AACCGCGACTACCCCGAAACAATCAGCTTGTAATCGATTGTTGGGTTAAGCGGGTAAGAATACACATACTCGCCCGGTTTAACAGTGATGTTATAGTCTTTGGTGACACCCTTGGTTAGCCCGCCGCCTGATACCTTTGGAAGCCGAGCTTTGTTCACAAGCCCATCTCCGCGCAGGTAAAACCCGAGAGAGTGATCAACATCGCGGTTCGTCACTCTAAAGGTGTAGCTTCCCGGCTTTAGCTCAATAGTTTTTGATTGCGCCAAACGATCAACACCTGTTTTGTCGTTGATAGCCTCACAGTCAGATGCGGAAGCAGCGTCAAATTTATGGTCAGTTTCGTTCTCGCTTTCAATAAACTGACAATAGGTTTGCGTGAGTTCAATGACTTCAGAGTTTTGCGCTGCGGCAGTATTGATCGACCCTGCCGTGGCAAGCAATAGTCCCATTGAAGCTACAGAACCACCGATAAATTTTCTTCGTGTCATGTTTTTCATTTTATGTTTCCCTAGAGTTGGATGTAAAAATTACTAGTTATTTTGATGTAACCACTGTGGTTATAGAAATTAGTTAATTGAAAATGCCTGTATATTTCATGCTAAATGCAAATCAGGTTATGGTAGTTACAGCATCACTTTCCGCTTGCTGATCAGGCTTTCCACGACGCCACCGATGATACTTTTCAAGTACCTTAAGTGCAAACTGAGGCGCATGTGCCTTCTGCCAGTTACCGGCTACGCCTTTGTTGGCTTCAGACATTGTCGGGTAAGCATGAATGGTTCCGAGGATCTTCTTCAAACCGAGCTTGTACTTCATTGCCAGTACAAACTCGGGCAACAAGTCACCCGCATGCGCACCGACAATAGTCACACCGAGTATTCTGTCTTTTCCAGGCACTGTAAGCACCTTAACAACCCCGTGATCTTCACTGTCTGCAATCGCCCGATCCAGATCATCGATACCATAGGTAGTCACCTCGTAGTTTATGCCTTTCTCCCTGGCCTCCGATTCGTTTAAGCCAACACGCGCGACTTCCGGATCAGTAAAGGTTGCCCATGGAATCACGGAGTAGTCAGCCTTAAACTTCTTCAAATTCCCAAACAAACTGTTTACTGCTGCATACCATGCCTGGTGAGATGCAGTATGGGTGAACTGAAAAGGCCCGGTAACATCACCTATTGCAAAAATATTATCGTAGTTCGTACGCAGGAATTCGTCTGTTTCTATCGTGGTGTTTTCTCGCAATTGGACACCCAGTTTCTCAAGGCCAAAACCCTCTACATTGGGTTTGCGACCAATCGCCACCAGCATGGCGTCAAATGGTATCTCGAGTGTTTTACCATTCGATTCACAGACCAGGGTTTGCTCTGCACCGTTCTTACAGGCTACGGCTAGCGTGTTAGTCAAGACATTGATGTTGTCAGATTTGAATTTCTCTTCAACCATTGCGGAGATGTCTTCGTCTTCTCTGATCATAATGCGTGGCGCCATTTCAACTTGCGTTACCTCACTACCAAGACGTGCAAAAGCCTGTGCCATTTCACAACCGATCGGGCCGCCTCCCAGAACTATCATTCTTTTAGGCTGCTCTCTAAGATCCCATATATTGTCAGAGCTATACCACTTAACATCATTAAGACCTTTTATTGGTGGAACAAACGGTCTGGCGCCGGTCGCAATAATGATGTTTCTGGCAGTGATGGTCTGACCGTTCACTTTCACGGTCCAGGGATCAATGATCTCACCCTCGCCGGTTATGCAATCAACACCGAGACCGGTAAATCGCTCAACGGAGTCGTGCGGTTCGATTTTCTTTATGACGTCCTGCACGCGCTCCATAACATCGGCAAAGTCAAACTCGACACTGGCTTTCTTTATTCCAAAGCTTGCCGAACGCTTTACATCGTGTAGAAACCGGGCACTCTTGATTAGAGCTTTCGATGGAACACAACCGGTGTTGAGACAATCTCCGCCCATCTTGTGCTTCTCTATAAGTGTGACCCGGGCTTTGACCGCAGCTGCTATAAGCGATGCTATCAGTCCGCCCGATCCCGCACCAAGAACAATAATGTTTGTATCAAAATACTTAGGTGCCTTATGCATGAGCGGTTTTCCTTACGTTATATAGACCGATTAGTTTCTTCGCGGCTATCGGCATGATTCCGAGTAAGGCAAAGGCAAATAACAAAGACGGAGAAAGTATGTCACTGAGTGTATCAATCTGTGCTAGCTGGTTACCGGCATTCACAAACACTGCCGTGCCAGGCAACATACCAAGTTGGCTTACCCAGGCAAATACCAGTGTTTTGATAGGTGTCAGACCCATTAACAGATTGACTGCAAAGAACGGTACCACTGGAATTAATCGCAGTGTAAAAAGGTAGAAGCTCCCTTCTTTCTCAACACCGTCATTGATGGTTTGCAACTGTGATGAGAATTTCTTTTGTACCGAGTCTCTAAACATGAAGCGAGAGAACAAAAATGCCAGTGTCGCACCGATTGTTGATGCAAACGATACAATGATCAGGCCAGTCATAAAACCGAACACAGCTCCGCCTGCCAGTGTTAGCAAAGCGGCACCTGGGAGCGATAAAGCCGCAACTGCAACATACATTGCAAAAAAGGAGGAAATTGCCAGTAGTTTGTTCTCACTCGCAAAAGCCACCAGCGTTTCATGTTGGGATTTCAAAAACTCCAGAGACAGGTATTGCCCCAGATCAAAAATAAAGAATGAGGCGATCAACGCCGCCGCAATCAAGACTATAAATAATTTAGTGTTCTTCATATCCAGGTCTCCGGACTTGATTCTGTTCAGCTATCAGTCAGTAGTAAGACAGCCACACGGTTTAGTGGTGATCACAAGAAGCGCTTTGTAACCGATTGAGCTTATGATCGGCTATCAAGTTTTCCGGCCCATTTCGCGAACAATAAGTTTTTGTAAACCAGAATTTTCGTGATGAGCAACCGGACTCTGTGCGCGAGGATGAAGCTTAGGGAGACCCGCGTAGCCACAATCGGTTTTATGCAGGTGCAATCTGCATGCAGAGCAGTGGGGACGGATCGGATTCAGGAGGATTGCCAGCTAATGTCAGTCCCTCAATAAGACATTGAATAAATAGAGATTTATGAATC
>CAZQKJ010000515.1:0-3144 GCA_964593315.1 uncultured Granulosicoccaceae bacterium | reverse complement strand
GCTTGTTATCAGCAGCCGCATTGTAGTATTCGATCGCATTGGCGATCAGCTTGCCGTTCGCCACCTCCAGCCCGACTATGCGATCTAATTTCTCAGGGTTACCACCGGGTACTTTTGTAAATAACTGAGTAAACGCTTGCCGTGGTTCTGAATACCGAAGATCACTGATCGATTGACTATTCACTAACGGAGGAATAGAAAATTCAGCAACTGCATTTTTCTGGCTGTGCCCAACAAAAAAAAGTGAGTTGCCGTCTACTTCGATAATCCCTTCTGCCCAGTTCGCACTTGATTCACCAATCTCCTGATGTGGTAGTGCAAATGCACCCGCATAGGCAAAGTCACTGATAGTCACTAGCTTTGTTGGAAAGCTCTCAGCCAGTGCTGACGCTGAATGAGGTAACACACTAACGCCTAACAGCGCGACGCTAAGTGATCCCAGCAATTTCAGGCACGATCTCAACTGTCTGCCGTGCTCAATACGTTGATGAACACGTGTCTCTGTCAGGGATAAATACTTTTTAGTCAAATTCATGGTCGGGATTTCATTCCTCAAGACTTGTCTCCATTTTTCCGGGATATTTATAGGATGCTTTCCAATTTCGCAGGCGCGACTCTACCTGTAAATGATTCGAATTACACAGTCAGTTTGTAACCTTATGTAGGCAATTCAATCTCAAAGGCTGGCGAGGTTACGAAGACCCGCTTCCAGGCGACAGATGTACATGAGGCGCACTGAACTATGCTCCCTCCACAGCTATGAATCACAACGTATCGGGCTGATCTACGGAACCAGACGATCCTGTTACCTCGCATCGATGCACTCGGCATACAACAAGAAGGGCCACATTGTCGAGATCAGAGCCTGCCACGGCCACAAGGTTCAGATCGACAAGATAACTCTCTAAAAGAGATACCAACATATCCACCCGATATGGTGTAAGGTCCATTATCTATATTAAGTAATATCGAGCTTTTCACAGCCTGACATATTACCGATCTATGGCACATTACTCGACAACCAATCATGTCCGTTTGTGTTCAGCTCGTACCGATTTTAACAAGTGCTATTTGGCACTCACACAAACAAGAGTGTGAAACCTCAAACTGTCACCGATGCGGACTATGAAAATTCTTCTCGTTACACTTATTTTTGTTTCTACTGTCCAGTTTTCGGCCTGCAGCACCACTGCGGTAATTCCTGAAAATGCCGTGACTCTCGAGGCTCTCGATTGTTCACAGGAGGAACAGTTAAAATCAGAATCATTTGAAGTGAAATCCCGAGTGATGTTTACAAACACTTCCAGTAATACCGTAGCGCTGAGGTGGATTAACTATCAAGGTGAGAGAGACACTCAGCCAGATCAGCTGGTCCAGATACAGCCCGGGAAATCCACCACCAGAGATACCTTTTTAACCCACCCATTTGTTGTCACAGACACAGCCGGTACGTGCCTGAGTATCTATCTGCCTGAAGCTCTGCCAGACGCAAAAATTAACCTCGCACTCATCAAGTGAGTAGCAACAAGGCTGAACCAATTCCGGTCGTTGTTAACCGCAAAAGGCTCTCAAAGCTAACCGCTGGAGAATTAATTCAACAACTTGCTATTAGACGATTCACATGGAGATATCAAAAGCCAGCACAGATGATTCGTATCAGATAGGAGAGTTACTCGTTGAGACCTGGAGATATGCGTACACAGGCATCATGCAGCAGTCAGTACTGGACGAACTTTCTGTGCAGAAGAGATCTGAGGGATGGATGCGCGTACTGGAAAAAAATCCGGAAGTCTATGTCCTTAGAAACGGAGCATCCGTATCAGGTGTTGTACAGGTCTGCAGGTTCAGGGGTGAAATTGAACCTTATCGCAATTTCAGTGAAATTCCGGTTCTCTACCTTAAACCAAATTTCATCGGTCAAGGATATGGCTCTATGCTATTGAAATATGCCCATGCACAAAACACAGTGAGTGAGTCAGAGGGAGTTGCACTCTGGGTACTGGAGAAAAACACACGGGCAATAGATTTTTATAGTAAACACGGTTACACATTTTCTGGTGAGTCTAAAGCACATAGTGAGGAGCTTGCAGAACACTTGTACGTAAAGATGGTGTAGTGTTTCTGTTGTAAAAGAATTGGTTATTTTCTTTGTCCGGTTGTTAATTTGAATACAGTAGATATCGCCCGCTACTCACCGCGATTCATTACCACCATCTTTCGGCACGCACAAAAAAGGCCTACTAGAATAAGTAGGCCTTAATGTGCATCTACTAGTCGCTGCTTATTAGCGAGCGTACAGCTCAACTCGGCGATTACGCGCGCGACCCTCTGCTGTTTCATTCGTATCAATAGGGCTGCTCTCACCAAACGCGGTCGGATTCAAACGATACCGATCAAGTCCTCTTGCACTCAGATAATCTACCACCGACTGAGCGCGCCTTTCTGACAAGCCCTGGTTATAACTCTCAGAACCCACACTGTCTGTATGCGCCGAGACCTCTACCTGCATCTCTGCACAATTACTCAGCGTATAAGCAATCTCATTCAGAATCAGTGTCGACTCACGAGTCAGATCTGCTTTGTCGTTATGGAAAGTCACGCCTTCCAAGACGCCACCCAGCGCATCACACGGGTTGGGTACTACTACCGGCGGCGGTGGTGGCGCGGCGGCTGCCACTGCAGGCTTTGGCACTGGCTTGATCACCGGCTTGATCACTGGCGCTTGAGCAAGCTTCGGACGCACGATCTCTGTCTTACGACCTGTTCGATACATCAGTCCTAACTGCGCATACTGAACGTCTTCATCAAACGTAATGCCTTCTGCACGAATACCTAGCCCGATTGGTGTCATGTACTCTACACCTGCACCAAACAGAATATGCGTGTCGTTAACCTTCTCAAACGGCACATCTCCCACGGGTGTGTTGTCCAGAAGACCCACCCCTACACGACCATAAGCGGTTAAGCCCTGGCGTCTAAAGCGATGACGATCACCTCCGGCATACAACAAGGCACTTAAACCATTAATGTGGTAGTTGATTCGGCCGTTGTCTTCGCCATTGAAAGACAAACCCGCACTACCTAGATCGGCTGAGTGGCCTTCTACTGACAACCACTTGTTGATATCCAAACCCAGTGTCACCT
>CAZQKJ010000514.1:0-3155 GCA_964593315.1 uncultured Granulosicoccaceae bacterium | reverse complement strand
ACCATTTTTCATCGCGGCAAAGTTCTCACCGTTGACCCACATAAGATCTACATTTCCTTCACTGTCTTTGCCGACCGCCTTGGCGGCCTCAAGCTGACCGACGACCTCAGCGATATCGCCAATTTTCACATGCTCAAGGGTAATGCCATACTCTTCAGACACCCTGTCTGCGGCCCAGCTGATATAACTGTTTATTCGATCCCCACCACCCCAGGCGTTGAAATAGACCGTCTGGCCTTTCGCATCTTCCAGGGTCTTCGACCAGGGATCAGTGATCTCGGTGGCTTGCACTGCTGTCGCCATCAGCATGGCAGCGATCACTGCTGCAGGCTTAGGGTAGATATTTAGGGTGTTTATAAATTTCATTCGGTTCATACACTTTTAAAAATTACTGTTAAACGACAACCCTGTTGCGGGCGCAATTGTCACGGTACCTTCCGGAGGAGTCGAGCCCTTGTAGGTGGCCAAAAAGACATAAAAGTTCCTCAGCCAGACCATTTTAACCGGTTTGAAGCAAGTCGGGTGTATCGAATGCGTTCGCAGGCGACTAGCTTTGATCAGGAAGATTCGGCGCCAAATTCGGAATCATCCACCACGGCCAGATGATGCCCGCGATATCGCAGATAACGTAGCCACTTGTACAGAAAACGGTTACGCCGCCAGGAATCATCGAGACCACGAGTCTTGCGCTCAACATTTTGTTGACCGTGGATCAGGCCGCTGATCACCTCTGCGGTTCTCGCATCGTGATAAACCCGGACCATCAAATCCGGTTCCGCCAGTGCACGTGCCCGGCGACCGTTCGACTCCACAAACCGGTAGGTGAGTCGCATCGTACTGGTATAGGGGCTTTGCTCATTCAGTTGCATATACAGCGGGAGGCAACCGGCTACTTTGGATACACGGGTTGCCATGCCGGCACTTTTCAAATCCGGTATCAACAGCCTGAGCTCAACATAATTCTGCTCGTACAGCTCCATCAGGTTGCCGAAACGACCTGTGGTTCTGGATTTTTGCTGTACGGGACAGTACATCTGCTGAGTGATTCTCCGCAATATCAAAGCGCTCTATTGTAGGTCATAACGGGAGGCAAAAGGCTGTCTTTGTCCCAACCTGACCCACGATTGCGACTAATTGTTTCAAAAATGCCATTTAGCCTTTAGAATTAGGAATATGGCCCATAATCTCCCCTGCGAGTGTGGGCGGCGACTGAAAACAGTGCTGAACACACACTGACCCGTAATAAAGAAGAGAGTGAATGGCGAAAGAAGAAGCAATTGAAATGGAAGGTACTGTGGTAGACACGCTTCCTAACACGATGTTCCGAGTAGAACTTGAGAATGGTCACGTGGTGACAGCTCATATCTCCGGAAAGATGCGTAAACACTACATACGGATTCTGACAGGTGACAAAGTCACTGTTGAGATGACACCGTATGATTTAACCAAAGGCAGAATTACCTACCGAAGTCGCTAACCTAAGTCGCTAACCTAAGTCGCTTAAGGTCGGGGTGCGCGGAGACGCTGGCTATAGACTGGGAACAATCAGGGCCACAAGCGTTGTGTCACTACTGCCACTCAATAGTTTTGACTTGACCATAAAGCCAACAATTTCTGAACCCCGAAATGTAATGAGGTGGCAAATGATCCTGTAGCTAGCGGGATCATCACGGTATTCTGTAACAACATTCAGACAAAAAAAAGGCACTCCAGGTGGAGTGCCTTTTTGCGTTTAAGCCAACCGTCTTTTACTCGACGGTCTCTTCTACGTTCTCGATTTCAAAGGTAAGCTCTCCAAAGTCATCGAGCAACACTTTGACTTTACCGCCTTTAGCGAGGTTACCGAACAAGATCTCATCAGCCAATGGCTTTTTGATGTTCTCCCGAATGATGCGACTCATTGGACGAGCCCCCATCTTCGCATCAAAACCATTTTCAGCCAGCCAGCCCTTGGCAGGATCTGTTATATCTATCGACACATTCTTCTCGTTCAATTGCTCTTCGAGTTCGAACAGGAACTTATCTACAACACTCAGGATGGTAGACGTATCCAACGGACCAAACTGTACGATACCGTCAAGGCGATTTCTAAATTCAGGAGTAAAGAACTTATTGATCGCTTCCATACCGTCTGAAGAGTGATCCTGCATTGTGAAACCAACACTTGGACGACTAATAGACTCGGCTCCGGCGTTAGTAGTCATGATAACAATCACATTGCGGAAATCAGCTTTGCGTCCATTGTTGTCTGTCAGCGTACCGTGATCCATCACCTGCAGTAACAGGTTGAAAACATCCGGATGGGCTTTTTCTATCTCATCAAGCAACAACACACAGTGAGGGTTCTGAATAACTGCGTCAGTCAACAAACCACCTTGATCGTAACCGACGTAACCAGGAGGAGCGCCGATCAGTCGCGATACCGTGTGACGCTCCATATACTCTGACATATCAAAGCGCAGGAACTCGATACCCATAACTTTCGCAAGCTGCTTAGTCACTTCGGTTTTACCAACACCCGTTGGACCTGCCAACAAAAAGCTTCCAATAGGCCGGTCTTCCGGACCAAGGCCCGAACGTGACATCTTTATAGCTGAAGCAAGTTGCTCGATAGCAGGGTCCTGACCGAATACAAGCATTCGCAGATCACGACTCAGGTTCTTGAGCTTTTCCATATCAGTTGAAGACACGCTCTTTTCCGGAATACGTGCAATCTTCGCGATGATGGTTTCTATGTCTTTTACGTTGATGGATTTTTTCGACTGCTTGGGCTGCAACCTTCGGCTTGCACCCGCTTCATCGATAATATCGATAGCCTTGTCCGGCAGGAATCGATCGTTAACATAACGATCTGACAACTCGGCTGCGGCCTTCAGCGCATTGCTTGAATAGGTAACATCATGGAACTCTTCAAAGTTGCCTTTCAGGCCTTTGAGTATTTCAACCGTCTCTGATACCGATGGCTCAACCACATCAACCTTCTGGAAGCGTCGGGTCAATGCACGGTCTTTCTCAAAGATACCGCGAAATTCCTGATAGGTAGTAGAGCCGATGCACTTCAACTCACCTGTCGCCAACATTGGCTTGATCAGGTTGGAAGCATCCATGACTCCGCCCGATGCAGCACCTGCACCGATAATAGTGTGGATCTCGTC
>CAZQKJ010000513.1:0-3164 GCA_964593315.1 uncultured Granulosicoccaceae bacterium | reverse complement strand
GTCCCTGTGAGAAGTACAACGTTACCTGTTAGCGCCGAATTGGGTGGCCCGCTGGCGTGGGCCACCCAATGGTTAGTCTTCTTACGGTAACTGGTGTTCGTTTCGCAGCTTAGTTAACTGTGAAGTTTGATACTGGATTTACTGACCATCCAGATCGGTTGCCAGCATTGTCAAAGGCAATGATTCTGACCCGATAGCGTCCGGGGTTGGTTAAATCCACCGCAGGTAGTCTCCAGTTGTCGCCATTGTTTAGAAGTACCGCATCCGGGTAGCTCGAGCTAGTGGTCCATGCGCTACCGTTCCAGAACATCTTAGGTGAAGCGTCGAGTGTTTCTATTCGGGCTTGCACTCTGCTCACACCGGAGCTGTTGTCTGACGCCGAGCCTGCGACTGCTCGAACATTGGCTGCTATATTGGCTCCGTCCAGCGGGTTTGTGACTTGAGCGGTTGGTGCTACAGAATCGTTAGAGATAACTGTGAAGTCAGATACCGGATTGTCTGTCCAGTTGGAGCGATTGCCAGCATTGTCAAAAGCGATGATACGTACTCGATAGGTTCCGGGTGTATTCAGATCAACTGCTGGTAACGTCCAGTTGTTACCGCCATTGGTTAACACGGCATCCGGATAACCCGTTGCGGTAGTCCACGCGCTGCCATTCCAGAATAACCTGGGTGATGTGCCAACCGTTTCTATACGTGCCTGTACTCGGCTTACGCCAGAACTGTCGTCGGACGCTGTGCCTGAAACTGCACGGGTAGTCGGTGTGATGTTAGCCCCATCTGAAGGATTGGTGAGTTGGGCCGATGGTGCAACTGAATCATTAAAAGTAACGGTAAAGTTGGTTACCGGATTGTCTGTCCAGTTAGCTCGATTGCCGGCATTGTCGAATGCAATCACACGTACGCGGTAATTTCCGGGGGTGTTTAAATCGACTGAGGGTAATCTCCAGGTACTACCACCGTTTAATAGTCTTGCCTCCGGGTAATCTGTGGCAGTAGTCCAGGCGCTGCCGTTCCAGAACATTCTGGGTGTTACGCCAACTGTTTCTACACGCGCAAGTATCCGGCTTATCCCGGAACTATCGTCAGACGCAGAGCCAGCAATGGCGCGAGTGGCCGGAGCTCTATTTGCACCGTCAAACGGGTTAGTTACCTGAGCGCTTGGAGCCTGATCATCAACGCTGAAAGCGCGATTGACTGGCCAAACGGGTAATCCGTTGCCGTGAAATTCATCATTACCTGCGTTGTCTACAGAGAGTGCGTAAATTCTGTAGTTATCAGCAGCCAGACCATTAACGGTGATGTTCCAGTTTGTTGATGTGGTTGTTGTATTGGTGAGATTTGCGGTTGTGATGCCTACATCAACTCCGGTAGCAGGATCAGTAATAGGTCCGAAATTGCCGTTGTTAAAGTTCAACCACTGGCCATCGCTGGTGCGTTCAATGGCAATGTTGACGCGATTAAAACCGGAGCCACCCAGATCAGTGCCTGAGCCCATAAAAGTTACGTCGGACCCGACAGCGCCATTTACTGTGGGTACGCTGATGGATGTAGTAGGTTCGATCGCATCAAATTGTATGCAAACGCCGGTATTTTCTAAAGCATCTGCAAAAGCATCAGCTATGTGTGCTTCACCTACAGCGTTCGGGTGTATGCCGTCCGCTTGCATTTGGGAAACTGTGTAACCGCTTCTCACGTCGGTGACGATAACGTTGGGGTTGCCCAGTCCATTCACGCGATTGGTGATCCGTGTTCCAAGTTGCTGGATATCAGTCCCAATATTGGAGTTATTGCTTGCACCGAACCACGGAATTACATTGGCGACCAGTATTTTTGCATTGCCATTGTTATTCAGTATTCGAATAATAATTTCTTCAATTTCATTGACGGTCGGTACCACATCCTGGTTCATATTCATGTCATTTGAACCGACATGTAGCAGTACTACGTCCGGGTTTTGTGCGGCCATCATCGCGTTTATACCCGCATTCGGACCATTACCGGTTAAAAAGTGATCGGCTCTATGTCCTGAATAGCCTTCATGTCTGCCGCCGAAAACGAACGGATTCTCTGGATCGTTTCTGGTGCGGGAGCCGACCATTTGAAAGTTACAACCTGACTGGTTGAGTACATTCTCAAATTCCTGTCTGTAGCTCGCGGTGCCCAGGCCGGTACCGTTTGGAGGGCCAAAGGTGAAGCCTGCGGTGATTGAGTCACCCACAGCCATTATTCTTACCTGAGCTTGTGCCGCAATCGAAGAGGTTAGTAAAGTCGCTGCCAGGAGTGTTTTAGGGACTGGGTGTTTGGCGATAGTGGCGATCATATCTTCATCACAGTGAGGTTAGGGTCAACAGCTAGCTTTGAGGAGCAGATAACAAACGTCCTGACATAATACCTTAGTAGCAAATCTTCGTCACTCAACCTTTTGTAGATTTCATCACGTTGCAAAGATAGGTTGTTAACGCATCAGGAGCCGTGGTTCAGCTGTTTTGGCAGTTAACTCTGTTCCCATGCTTATAAATCAGGCTCTTTTGCTTTACGAGAGGGCTTTAGTAGTGTGATTAATTGAATTTGAGTTTTCAGTTTTTGTGACGCAGAGCACATTAGTTATAGTGAGGTTTAGCTGGATTTCTCGCCAATGTTCATCCTATGTAAGGATCTTTCTGGTTTGTGAAATTTTGTTTAGTCCGGGTTTGACAGCAATTGATTGACTCTTGCCGGCGCCTGCAGAGATCCAATTGAGAGACCTGAGTTAGAGCACTCGCGAGTCATGATATTGACTCTGAATTCCCCCGGGAAAGAACCCCCGACACTGCGTGGCGGAAGATTTGCCGCAGTGAACGCGCTGCAACAGTGCGCCATTTTCTACAACTTAAGGTTCGACTACTTACGAAAATAGGCCCGTCTGACCCTAAATTTGTCTATGCACATCTAATGAAGTGACCGAGCTTACGAGGCTATAAATACGCGCCTCGGTGCGGCACGTCTCGCGACGCAGTCTCTGCTGTGCAAGCTCCAAACCTTGCATGTATAGCGTATTAGCAAAGCGGATTTGTAGCTGCATAGTAGTGCTAATCGGTTGCTTTCACTGTTTCTTCCGGTCATTTTTATTATGGTTCTAAAACAATGTACTACGTATTTGGCTTTAAATACTAGATACGAAT
>CAZQKJ010000512.1:0-3179 GCA_964593315.1 uncultured Granulosicoccaceae bacterium | reverse complement strand
CGATTCCAGGGTGGTGTAAAAATCGGGTCTATCCTGTTGCCGAATGATGCAACGAGTATCTCCTTACCGAGTGCTATATCGCGCTGTTGCTGCACCAGATTGCGGTCACTGCCAAATTCACAGGACCGGCCTGATAACTGATGATTGACATGACAGAAGCCATGCTGATGAATAGCTACCTGGCCATCCGCATCAAGCAATGATGAAATAAGCGATATAGAGTCATCGTTCAGCGCATCCGGGATAACTGCAACGTCCAGCGGTAGTTGTTGCCGGATAAAGTCAGTAGCGAGTTCTTGCAGACGTTCATCTGCCCAGCCACCGTCATCATCTCGGAAAAACACCTTTAACGGAGCTTGCCTGCTGGCTAAAATCTCCGATACCGCTTGAAAAGACATCGCACCATTGGAACTCACGTTAGCTGCCTGCTGAAATTTTCTCGTCTGTTATATTGCATAATTATTGACGCCTCTCTTGTACCAATCTGGAGGTTATTCGAACCGATTCAAGAGCACCATTGAACTGTGTTCTGTCGGCTGAGAATCGACCGGATTGACTCGCTTTTGCAACTGCGTTGTTCAATGATTCAGGCGTCAGGTCTTTATCGAGTAACAAACAGTACGAAGAGCGTTCAGCCAAGCTTTCCGCTCGCAGAGTCTGCTCTTGCTCACCACCGGCATCAAAGGGCACTAACACACCAGGCGTGCCTGTTAGCAACAGATCTATCGCGGTATTGTATCCGCACATACTCACCGAACAGCTGGCATTACTCAGCAGCTCCCTGAAATCAGTTCGGTTGGGTTCAACTACAACGGGTAACCCCGACGCTAAGGATTTTAATCGCACCACCTCTGCTTTGGCATCACTTCCACCCACCAATATTCTCCACTGATTAGCTGGCGACAAGCGAGCCGCCTCAATAGCTGTCTCATAGACACGTCGACCGACAGAACCGCCACCCGCACTGACTACGATCTCCGCAGTTTTTTGTGCGCTTTTGTACTCGGCCACTGATTGTGCAACGTATCCAGTATAGAAAAGCTTTGCTTCTATTGACTCCGTTACCGGCCAGCTAATGTTTAGTGGTGTAGTGGCAGGATCAGAATGTACCAGCACACCATCGTAGAATTTTTCGATTGTGCTTTCTGCTTGTTGTGCCTTTTTATCATTGGATGGTGCTGCCAGAATATCCCGCACTGACGATAAAATCACAGGTACTACTGGCAGCTCACTTGCGGATTCAAGTAATCCTGTAAACTCAGTGCGCAACATACGGCGCCCAAACGGAAACAACTCAGTTATAACTACCTGAGGTTGCAGGTCTTGCACTAACTTCTTTAACATACTTGCCCTTGCCTGCAGATAAGATTCATCAACCACCTCGCCGCTCACATTTAGCAATCGACTAAAGTTGGTGCCATCTGAGCACAATGGAGGTAACTGTTCGAAGCTAAAGTCCTCCACATCAAATGTGTCGATAGGTAGTCCGCCACTGACCAGCATAACTTGATGGCCCGCAGAGACAAACGCCTGTGACAAATTTATCGCACGACGCAGATGACCACTGCCCAGCAGATGAGTGACAACAACCATGACTTTCATAATAATTCAATCACCAGACGTAGCTGAAAAAATACTCAGAAGCGAATTATCCTTTTTCAATCAATCGAACCCGCAATGGATCCATCGCGGTTAGCTTCTCTTCAAACTCCATACAGTACAGCGAATTACGTTTAACACTGAACGGCGGTTCACCTGAGAATGGCCAGTCATGCGCTATTGCCAACAATACCCGCATCACTCCAATATGACACACAGCAACCGTATCTTCTTCCAGGCTTTCAACCCACGGTTTGAGCCTTGACCAAACCTGGGCCGGGCTTTCACCATTGGGCGGCAGGTAGTCCCAACCCCACTCCGGTAAATGACGAAATCCGGAATCTGGGTCAGCGTAAAGATCCATACCGCGCTGCCCTTCCCAGTCTCCGTAATCCATTTCGATCAACTCAGACACTGTGGTCGGATTATGATTAGTGATTAGCTTCGCAGTATGTACAGCGCGCTCCAGTGGACTGGAGACCAACGCTGCCTGCTGCCAATCAGCAGGAAGTCGATACCTGGCAAGCTCTTCTATACTTGCAGCTTCAAGCGGTATATCTCTACGCCCCTGAATCTTACCTTCGCGATTCCACTCAGTATATCCATGCCTTATGACCGCCAGTCGAATCATTGCAACACCCTGGACAAATGTGTGGACAGAGTAGCGGACGCACTACCGAGTAAGTGCTGCTTAGAGATGAAGTCTAGTCCCGCTTGCGCCATTGATTGACACTCCGCAGGGTGAGAGAGTAGTCGATCTATTTTTCTTGCCAATCCTTGTGAGTCATCGACCGGCACCAGTGATTCTGCGGTCGCTATTACCTCACGCACTCCCGCTCGATCATGCGCTACTACTGGCAGCCCCATTGCCTGTGCTTCCAGATAGACCATACCGAAAGCCTCGTTCACACCTGGCCAAAAAAAAACTGATGCACGCTGATATGCCTGATTTACCTCAGCGCGATCACACAATCCCAAAAACCTGACCTGCTCACCGAATGATGCAAACATTGATTCTATTTCTGATCGTGCCGGACCGTCACCCACAATACTCAACTGCCAGTCAGGAGTATCAAGGTGCTTCAATGAATCTGCAATTATTTGATAGGACGCGAGCTTATCTCCATATCGGAGCATGCCTACACTTAGCAGGTGTTTGTTATTTCTCGGTACAGCAGGCGCTTGTGGCAGTTCCTTTTGATTTAAAAACGGTGCCAGATGAATGAGTTGTTGTTGCCCAGGCCGGTGCAACTCAAGTGCGACACGATCTTTCTCCGTCAAATAGAATATGATATCCGACGCATGAGTTGCAGCGTCAGCGCTGGCAGCAAAACCTGACCACGGGCCATTCAAACGGCTTTTCGCGATACTCGCTTCTATAAGCAGATACGGTATTTTCAACTGCTGGCATACCGCATGCCCGATTAGATCGGGCGCCTTATAGTAGTTATGATAGGTAACCCAGGCCTGCCAGTCTTCTGCAGTATCCAGAATTCGCTGAACTTCTGCATCAGCAAGTGCTCGTATTTTTTTTTGCATCGGCATACTACCTTCGCCGTCATAGCATCGCAGTTGTGAGG
>CAZQKJ010000511.1:0-3185 GCA_964593315.1 uncultured Granulosicoccaceae bacterium | reverse complement strand
CTGAACAACAAATCGCGCGTTACTCAGGCTAATGCACCGGCCGTTTGCAGTAACGTAATCGCCAGCCAGACTGCAACTTACTGCTACAAAAAGGCAAATAGTACACAATTATCTTGTCCAAACCGCTATGTCATGGGGTCAATGTTGTTAGCTATGTCACGATACACAATAGCACTATTCAGATCATGAAACTTCAGCCGTACATCGTTTAGCAGGAAGTTCCGTTAGTACTAATTAAGGATGAAGTAGCAATGTGATTAACAATAGCGGCATTGGGTATCTATTTATCACTCCTTGGTTGCAATAAACCTAACCAGCCATCAGACAAAACTCCATCCGGCGTCTTTGCCCAATACACAAATGAGGTATCCCGAGCTGATAGCTTCAATCAAATTGATCTGTCTAAATTCCTCACCCAAAGTGCATACGAGCTAATTACCGTAAGACTGGAAAACAATTATTCCGCTGAGATGATCAGGAGACCATCGGTCCGTTACACTGATCGAAGGGTTTTACTACAACAGGACAGCATCCAGATAACCGTAAGCCAGAATGAAGTGACCAGCAATCTGTCTAATCTCCTCAATATGTTAAAGACAGATATACAAGTAAAAAAAACCTCTCTGAGACTATCGATCTCAGCAAAGGAACTGCAGAGGTGGGATCCGTTGTAGAGGATTATCCCGAACAAGGCTCAGTTTTCACAAGAAAGGTTTTCCTTGAAAATGAGAATGGCTGGAAAATCCAAAGAATTGATGTTAGCAGTCTCATGGATAGTATTGAAACCACCTACAGAACATTTTCTTTCTAGCACCTCAACAGAAATTGCATAACTAAAGCGCTCTGCTGTAACACACTCATATTTTACTATTGGTTTTAAACAACATATCCCATAGCGGACTTACGAATCCATAGTTCACAGACCCTTTGCGATGATGCATAGCATGGCCTGTTGTGTATGTATTAACCATCCATGAAAATACATTTGGACGGCTAAACTTGAAATTTGAGTGTATGAGCATGGTGAACGCCATGCCTGCAACATGAAATGTCAGCACCACACATAGGCTCATTGGAAATATGAGCATAAATATTGGCGCACTAAAACCGATAAAAGCCGCCTCTACCGGATGCACACAGTAAGCACTAAAGGGAGTCACACGCACTGATTTGTGATGAACAAAATGCACCGACCGAAATATATCTAAATGCAGTAGCCTGTGGACAAAATATGAATATGACTCATAGAAAAGTGTGAAAGCCAACAACTGAATAACAAGTGACAATATAGATTCTGGCCAAATGCTGTTGTACAGATATCGAGTTATCAGGCTTGCAATTGAAAACAGAGCGCAGGCCCATAGACTAAATTTAATCTCATTGCCTATCTGACCTCGATACAGAGGCCGTTGATCTAAATAGTCCCCAGCTCCACTTTTCACCCAATACGAAGTGACAAAATATAGAAAGTAAGCCACAGAAAAATAGGTGAGCAAATTAACTGCCAGCGACATTAGAAATGCCACCAACCAGTTAGTAGACACCCAAAACTGAAAACATCGGGTTACCAGATCTATCAGTATCATCGTACTCTTTCAGTGGCTATTTTATTCTATGGGAGCTCTACGGTTTCGGTGTTCAACTGCTTCTACAGATGCCTACATACCAGTAGTATGGACAGACTGGCGGATTCCCGGTATCGGGCGCTAAGGAATCCCGCAAATATTCCCTGAAGCAGTAATATATCGAACAGATAAGTAAGTTACCAGAAACGAACAATATATACCGAGGTTTAGGAGCTGCATGGAGAATAGAAGCCTTAACCCTCAGCTGAATGCCGCTAAGTGAAAGGAAGTCGTGAAAGCCACTTAACTCACAAAAGGGACCTGCGCCATATTTTCCGTCTCATTGGCAGTGAAAGCGCAGCACTGAACCCCTCAACTAAACAGAACATCAAATCTATTCTTGCTACTACACCAGACAGGTCCCTAAGCCAATCCAGACATACCCGTCTCCGTCACTATCGGGGTGAGGCAGATTTCACATCCGACCCGGGAAAACCAATGTCGTGGTTAATTTTGAACGCGCTTTTCGAAGTTTTTGACCGCTTTTTCGTATGCGGCGTCCACAGCAGGGCGTAAAGACAACAGTGTTTTATTGGTAGGATTGTTTACTGCAATCCATCCCATCCACCCATACACAGGATGATTAGCCTCATCTTGTACGAACAGACTGGCTATCGCACCTGTATCTCCTAGAGAGCTCATCACATTGAGCCTATTTCCCTCAGGCTGTATTCCCGTTCTCAAAAGCCGGTTGCCAGCACCAGGTTCATTAAAATTGAGAGTCTGCATTTGCACCCAGTTTCTAGCTTCTGCATCTAGTTCGTAAACACGTATACTATTAGTTCCACCATCTGAGATAAAAAGCTGCCCTTCATGGACGTTGAAAGCTCGCCTTAAATTTTCAATGGGCTGCACATACGACCATGTGTCGATTGCTGTTTCTACCCACGATACATGGCGCGTACCATTCGCAGTCCTCCTACTATCTATTAATACTTTTCTGTCTTCTGTCAGCTCAAATAGCTCGAAGCTTTCAAAGCTTTCGAAACTTCCGATATTTACCTCGAAAATCGAATCGAGTCTAGCAGAAGTAACATAGTCACCTGCTGCGTTACGGCGAAGTATCACTACACTCGGCTCAACAAAACTATCACCCGGCTGACTGTCACATGAAATGTTGATAGTTAGCAAGTCGTCTATTGCGTCAAAGGGATTGCTGACACCTATGGACGCTGTGGAACTCGGACAGCTTGGCTGTTATAGCTTGTAGAACACTGCCATCGTTGATGTCAAAGCGTGTGATTTCGTCATCAGCAGTCACCGCAATCAGTTCTTCCTCATTTATCGCAAACTGCCCATCGAAATCTCTATCGACGGCAGAGTATCACCAAGCTTAGCCAACTAATGGCGAATGGCTGCTTTTGCCGCAAGTACTCATTCGCTGAACCCTAATTCAACAGACTCTCATGTTTAGATCGCTACGACATCGATCAGCTCTTCGAGACCAACGAAGTCATCAGGGTTTCTAGTGTAAAGTGGTAACTGGTTTGCAAGGGCTGTCGCCGCTATCAACAAGTCTAGTGACCGAGCTCCTCGATGCTTTCGTTTCGCAGCTACTAC
>CAZQKJ010000510.1:0-3186 GCA_964593315.1 uncultured Granulosicoccaceae bacterium | reverse complement strand
CAGAACCAGAACCAGAACCAGAACCAGAACCAGAACCAGAACCAGAACCAGAGCCTGAACCAGAGCCGGAACCAGGTGCTGCGATCGATAATCGAGACACACAGCCATTTACTGATAACTTACTCAACATCGTGCTTGTAAACAGTGAACAAAATTTATCTGATGATAATTCAGCTATAGCGGTTGAAGAGAATAACAGTGCTGAATCCGATGAGGAGGATGAAGAAACGGAAGCGATAATCGACCGAAAAAGTTCAGTTGTGCCTGAGTTCGATGCTCCTGCTGTTTTTGGTTCGTCGAGCGGTGGATTTGATAATGTATCAGAGCTTGAGTCTGTGCTGCAGCTAAGCGTCAGTGATGAGAATGGATCGGTATTCAGGCCTGAGCACAAACTAGAGATAATCGAGACCATTCAACACAACGCGCTACAGAGTTCCAGGCTTGATCAGTTTGCTGAAAACAGTAACGCAGTACGTTTTGAAGTGTTTCTGGATTTAGACAAGGCCGTGGCTTATGATGCAGTGGATAGTCCGGAGTTTAACAATTCACTCGCACGCGCAACCGATCAGTTGCAATCTGCAGAAAAATCGGAGAGAGTCCAATATGAATTAGGCTCTGATGTCGCGTTCGGAGCGTCTATCAGTTTTACCGCTGGTGCTTTGGTATGGGTGTTCCGTGGTGGTGCACTACTTGGAACCGTATTGGCATCTCAACCTTTATGGTCCAGTGTCAATCCGTTAAATGCGGCAACGGTAAAGAGAGACGGCAAAGACCGCAAAAAACCTGAAAGCACAGTCGAGAAAATATTTGAATAGCAATATTTTCCTAAGCAGATGTGCCTGAGCAGATGTGTGGCAAAGTAAATCGATTTAAAGAGCTGGCAAATCAAGTTTCTCTAACTGGCACTATGGATGGGAACTCACCATCACCAAACTCTACTTCCACACCATAAACCTGTTGTAAATTGCTATGGTTCAGTACGGCAGCAGGTGCCCCTTCAGCGACCAGTCTGCCGTCATGCATCAGATAAAGCCGATCGCAATATCTGGCGGCCAGAGAAAGATCATGCAGAACAACCAGGCAGGCACGGTTACTGGTGGAAAATTCTCTGAGGACTGACATCGTTTGTAGTTGATGCTTAAGATCAAGTGCTGCTATCGGTTCATCTGCCAGTAATACCTGCGGCTGTGCTGCCAAGGCGCGGGCCAGTAACATGCGAGTACGCTCACCGCCTGATAGTGTGGTGGCGTCCTGATTGCGGAGTGAGGTGCAATCGGTTGCGATTATCGCGGCTTCAATGGCTTGAGCGTCCTGCGGCGTTAAGCGTTGCCAGGCACTCATGTGTGGTCGTCTGCCAAGGGTTATTATGCGTTCCACAGTGAGTGGCCAGTTAACAGGGCCACTTTGCGCCACCCAGGCCAGTAACCGACTTTTTTGGACCGCATTCATTGTGGCAATGTTTTCACCTGCCAGATGAACCTTGCCACTATCGCAGGTGGCGAGTCCCGCAAGCAAATTTAGTAGTGTTGATTTACCAGCGCCATTCGGACCGATTAACCCGACTAACTCACCTTCATTCAGGTTAAGACTGACTTCATTAACCAGATGCCTGCCGGCACGAGTTAAGCGTACAGATTGTGCCTGTAGAATCATCGTGGCACGCTCACTTTAAAAATACTCCCGGCGACTTCTCACAATAAGGTGCAGAAAAAAGGGCGCTCCTACCAGTGCTGTGAGAACACCAACTTTAAGCGGTGTTTCTGTCGGGATCACTCGTACACCAATATCGGCCGCCAGTAACATCGCGGCACCGCCAATTGCCGATGCTGTTAGAAGGCGTCCTGGTTCATGGCCAACGTAAGGTCTTAACAGATGTGGTACCACCAGGCCTATAAAACCGATCATGCCTACCGTGGCAACGGCGGCACCTACGGCCAGTGAGATCGCTATAAATATCCGCCATCTCAGCCACTGTGGATTAATACCCATGCTTTGTGCAGTCCTTTCACCTAGTGTCAAAGCATCAAGTTGTCCACCCACACCTATCAGCAATAACCAGCCGAGCAGGGTGGTTGGAAGCATCAGCCAGAAGTCTCCCATGCTTCTGTCAGTGATATCACCGAGAGTCCATAACACCAGTTCACGCACTGCGAAAGGGCTGGGTGCAAGATTAAGCAGTAGTGACATGCCGGCAGTCGCGAGCGCGTTTATTGCAACCCCTGCGAGTATTAATGTAGTCACTGATGAATCTCTACCAGCGAGTACATAGACCATTACCGTTGCCAACAACGCACCAAACATAGCAGCCAGTGGAAGTACCCAGTGGGCAACAATACCGCTGCCAAAATACAGAACAAACACGGCAAAAAATGCTGCACCACTGGCAGATCCGACCAACCCCGGACTTGCAAGCGGGTTTCGTAACAATCCCTGCATTGCAGCGCCGCAGAGACCTAAACTGGCACCAGTGATTAGCGCAATCAGTGTTCTGGGTAATCGTATCTGTGACAAAATTATTGCGTGAACAGAATCACTGCCGCCCAGCCAGTCACGCAGTGCTGCAATCAAAGGCAGAGATTGGCGGCCGATTGCCAGTGATAGAACAAGCAGCACAACAACCGAAATTGTAAGTAACAGTAGTAACCTCGTGTCAGATTTTTTTGATGCTGCTTTGCTCACGATTCGTTACTTAAGTTGTGTCTTAGCATCTGCAGTTGTTCGATCACGTCAATGGTCCATGGGCCGGCACACACGGTCATGCGGCTGGGTATATTAATCACTTGCGGGTTTAAACCCGCTCCGAGCAAGGCCGGGTGTTTACTCATTATCTGTGCGCGAGAGTAGGTGCCCGGGCTGTATGGTGATTCGATGAGCGCATCGGGCGCCAGATGTATGATCTGTTCGAGCGTTAGTTTGCCGTAGCTTTCAATGCCTGCCGAGGATGCCGCATTCTGCCAACCGGCAAGCTCCATCATCTGACCGCGTAGAGAGTTAGTGCCGCTGGTATAGCCATTCGGGTCATACACAGCTGCTATCGGGCGTTGTGACTGCAGACTGTCTGACTCCAGTGCATCGACGCGTGCCTTCAAGCCTTCTACAATTTCGATTGCAGCCTGTTTGCGACCAATCCACTTGCCAACCTGCTGGATATTAGAAAACAGTGTGTCGAGATTGTTGGCGATAGGA
>CAZQKJ010000509.1:0-3186 GCA_964593315.1 uncultured Granulosicoccaceae bacterium | reverse complement strand
GCATTATTACTAGTTGCGACCATGTGGATGGCCGGGTGCTCCAGTCGAACGGAAGAGCCGGAAGTCATAGTCGATACAACCGACACCAATCTGGATATTGGTGCCGCGATAGAAGCACCGCTTGAGTCGGTTGGTCAGGTTCTTCTTGCCAGTAATCCACCTGCACTGGCAACCGGATCAGATAGTGTTGCAATCATCACTGCGAGCGTTACTGATGCGGGTCGGCGTGCTATAGAAGGCCATGAAGTTGTTTTCAGTAGCGATGGCGGTGCACTACAGAACATTATCTCAACCACCAATGAGTCTGGCCAGGCTACCGCTGAGCTAAACCTCGCGGGTGACTTTCGCAATCGCGTGATCACTGTATCCGTTGAAGTTGATGGTCAGACCGCCACTGTACCAGTTGCCGCGGGTGGTTCTGCTATATCAATGGAAGCACCAGAGAATTTGATCATCGGTGATACTGCTGAGGTGGTTTTCACTTTGCTCTCTGGTAGTGAAACTCCTATTCCGAACCAGCCAATTTCATTTAGCTCAGAGGCCGGCAACTTGTTCAGTCAAAACTCGGTTGTGACTGATGTGTTTGGCCAGGCCAGTGTGACAGTGACCACTTCTGCTGGTGAAGACATGATTAATGCTACTGCATTGTCCGGTACTGTTTTTAACTCATTGCCACTGCAAGTCGCGGGCACAGTTCAGGAAGCCGTTGTTGAGGCCGACCCGATTCGAGTTCGCGTGATCAGCAATGAATCAGCCATTGAAACAGGTGGTAACGATACAGCGTTAATTACTACACTTGTTACAGATGAAAGTAATCGTGTACTCGAAGGTGTAGAAGTGGTTTTTTCTTCAACCGGTGGTGTACTACAGAATATTTCGGGCATAACCAATGAAGCGGGACAGGCCACGGCAGAGTTAAGCCTTGCTGGTGACTTCCGTAATCAAAACATAATTGTATCGGCTTCAGTGGAAGACGAAACCGGTGAAGTGCAAATCAGTGCCAGTGGAAGTAGCCTGGCAGTAGCTGGACCAACAGCACTGGTCAGTGGTGACATTGCTGAGCTTGAGATTACGCTGACCGGTGGTAACGATCAGCCGATTGCCAATGAACTGGTATCTATCCGATCTGAAGCGGGAAATGAAGTCCAGCCAAGTGCACCGGTGACCGATGCTGATGGTAAAGTGAATATCGCTATCACCAGCAACAACGGCAGTGACAACATTACGATTGCTGCTCTAGGCAGTACAGTGGCTGTTTCACATCCACTCCAGGTGGCAGCTGATGTCTTGTCAGTGGTGCCGCAAAATATCGACTACCAAAGCCTGCCGGTTAGCCAGTTCGCACCGTTTGCCATCGAGTGGGTTAGTAACGGTATACCAGTAGCAGGTCAGCTGATGCGCTTCTCAGTCACCGCCGGTGTTGTTCGATCTGCCGGTACTGGTACTGCGGGTTCAAGCAGTATTGATGTATTCACTAATGCCAATGGTGTGGCTGCAGTAGAAATATCTTCTAACAGTGCAGGGCCGGTAACAGTTGCCTATTCGGACTCTTTTGATGCCGATCCACTGTCACAGTTTGAAGTTGAATTTGTCGCGACTACACCGAGTATTATCGTGGTTGAATCGGCTCCTGCAAGTGTATCAACCGGTAACTCAAGTACTGTGTCTGCAGAAGTTGCCGATGCATTCGGTAATCCGGTGCCAGGTGTTGTAGTGGAGTTTAGTAGCCCCGATCTTCGTGGCGGTACTTTATCTCCTGTTTCAGCTGTAACGGATAAAGATGGTAAGGCCGCTATCACGTTTAACTCTGGCAGCCTGCCCACTGAAACAGACGGTATAACCATCACAGCGCGACTCACTGATCACCCGGGTGTAATACCAGCCCAGTCGCAAATGACGATCACTGAGCGACAGCTCAATGTCATCATCGGTCTTTCAGGTCTGCTTTCAGAGATGGATTCTGATACCCGTTATTCTAAAACTGGTGTAGTACAAGTAACAGACGGTGCCGGTCGTCCGGTGCCAGATGCCACCATACTCGTTACTCTGACTCCAACTGTTTATCGCTACGGATTTATGGAGCTGGTAGATACAGATGGAGATGGTGATGAAGACCGGTGGGGTGTTAATATAACCAGCACTTGTGAAGCGGAAGATCTGAACGGCAACCGCATTCTAGATCCCGGTGAAGATGTAAATAACAACGGTGAACTCGATCCACGTGATCCGGCGCTGGTTGATGCTGATCCTGCCAATCAGCCTACTGTGATTGGTAATCAAATCACAACTGATTCAAGCGGTGTAGGATTCTTTACCATCGCCTACCCACAGAGCAATGCACTGTACTTTGATGTTCAGGTGACGGCTCGAGTGGAAGCACTGGGCACTGAAGGTGTCGCTAACTTCGATACTCTACTGCAGGTGTTGGCAAGCGACGTTGAGGATGTTGATGTTCTGCCACCGAATTCAATCAGCCCTTATGGAGTAGGGCCGGCACCGGCTTCAGCTGGCTGCCTCTAGAATATCGGCTATAGTTGTTGTGGAAGAAACCCTGCGAATGCAGGGTTTCTGCTATTAGGAAGAAGCAAACCTCTATGTTCAAATCGCAAAAACTATCCTTGTGTCTGGTGCTGGCAGCTGTCCTTACATTGGCTGCTTGCCGATCGGGAGATTTCAGTCAACGAACCAGTAACGCGTCTGTGCGGCAAGCGCAGCTCTCAAAATGGCTGGCAGCCAATGAGTCTGCAAGCAGTTTTGATATGGTACGCGCCCCGGTGTGCTCTTCTAATGTCAGTCATCCCAAAACCGGCTGGGCGCTGGATCAAGATGACTGGTGTGTTGTGGCCTGCTCTGCCAGGTCTGCCGATAATGTTTTTGATCGCTGGATGCTCACCCATGATGGGCTTCGGTGCTATGCAACCGAAAAAGGTTCTGCGGAGTTTATTGAAACCTCACTGCAGCAATCGCAGCTGGTCCTGAGTGAGCAATCAGAGTTTACCGGATTTGATCGATCCTTTGTCAGTAACACCGAGTGGGACTGCAAAGAACAGGCGTATCAAATTGATCCTGATACCCGCAAAGGATTCTGGACAGACCTGGATCTGGCAACCAGTAGTTATCGGTTTTATGACGATGGGGTGTTAATGATTGGTCGCAATGGTGCTCCTGCCAGGCTTGCCGGTGACT
>CAZQKJ010000508.1:0-3186 GCA_964593315.1 uncultured Granulosicoccaceae bacterium | reverse complement strand
CCCAGTGGACCCACAATATCAGTGTTGTTCCGGCTAAGCAGTCCGATAGAAAGTGGGAATCGAAACCGATTTGATTGAGCATGCCAATGCCACTGTGGTGCTGCTGCGATTGCAGATGTATACACAGAAGGATAACCCGCTGGTGGGTGAGGTGTTGGTGACACCTGGTGGTGCAGAAACTCACTATGAAATTTTGACTCTGTTATCTGAACAACAGACATTAACCTGGTTTTTATCTGATCAGGAATTTCGCATTATTCATCAACAACGCCAACCGTTGAATGATGAGTGGCGAGGTGAGTTTCTAGCCTTAAGGGATGAGGCCTTTAAGCGTGATGCGGTTATCAGACTGGCGGGTAAGTACAATGCTCAGACCGCATTTGCAGAGGTGGTGTCCCACTATGCGTTGCGGTGATAAATTAAAGCAGTATAGATTAGCGGTTATAAACTGCGTGGTTGCACTTTGTGTGTGCAGCGCTTTATTGGCTGGATTCCTTATAAAGCCCGCGGTATCTGCTGAAGGTTTAAAATGCCCTGCCGTTGAAGTCCCGCGCAATACCAGAATGACTCCAGCACGGCGACAACAGTTACAGGTAAAGTGGCGACGTGCGATAGATCAGGATAACCTCGAAGATCTTTGGCAATTGTTGGCAATAGTTGACGCCAAAGACACCAATGAAAAAGGTAAAACAGCTTTGATGGCAGCCGTTAAAGTGGGCGACTTCTGTCTGTTGCAGGAATTACAGCAGCTCGGTTTGAGTGTTCAGCAAAGAAGTTCTACTGGTGGCACTGCTTTAATGTATGCGGTGTTAGGTAATGAATTGAAAATGATAGAACATTTGCTACCGCTGACTGATGATATTAACGCGCAAAGTACTAACGGATGGACTGCAGTAATGATCGCTGCCGCCAAAGGGTTTGATGAGGCGATTGTTCGGTTGGTCGATGCAGGGGCTGATGCAAATATCGCCGACGTGTATCAGTGGAGTCCACTAATGAGAGCCATTGATAATAAACACACCGCGGTAGTCTCAGCGCTTTTGGGGTTACCAGTTGCAGTCAATCATGTTAATGAAAATGGTTCGACAGCACTGCATATAGCGGTTATTGCAGAAGACATCGATGCAGTTAAGCAGCTGTTAAAGCTCGGAGTAGATATTTCTGTCGCTGATAAAAATCGTTTTATCGCGCGAGACATTGCGACAAACAAAGGGCTTGTGGAAATAGTTAAGCTAATAGATCAGCCGGGATAGTCTCCATCTCTTCGGTCCCCAAGCTTGCAGGTGGTTGAGTGTCGGGCTCCGATCGAATGAAGTATCCCGTGGTTCGGTAATACTTGTCTGCTGTTAGCACTTTATTGTCTGTCTGCTGTAGTCCGTGAGCTTCACGACCGGTGCACTTTGCTTCGCCAGTGTTTTTGGGTCGCTGACTTTGTGTTCTATTGAGGCTCTGAATCCGAATTGCTTAAAGAACCGTTCATACATATCTGCACCGTAGCTTCCGGTTGCATGTAATTCTGCAGTGGACTCATTGTACTCAAGTTCTATCGCTGCCAGCGGGTGAGGGGCTGGGCCGCTGAGTACTCGTGCACCTTTGGACGGGTCATATACGCTGCGCTCTGAACAACAGGAAATCATTCCGGACTTTTCCACCGTTGTTTTATCTTCTCGGCTGTAAAAACTGATGGGATCATGACGGTAGTTAATAAAAGAGATCTCTTTGGCTGGATGACTCATCTTGTGGCTGCATATGGCTGAGTAGGCAACAATTGACTTGTCAGGCCCGACTCCACCTTTCCAATCATCGTTAGTAACTACCGGTTTACCGAGGTTAATCAACAGACAGGGAGTGGTAATAAACGGATAGAAAAAGAGGTAAGGCTCGCCTACGATCAGGTCGTCCACCTTAAGGTGTTCCGCTTTGCCGTGTTGCAACAAACACCGCTGATACGTTTGCTTTTCATTGCTTTGGACATGTTCAGCCATGGTACTGCTGGCTGCAACGATCATTGAGCTGCAGAGTTTGTTGAAGTGCCGTCTGTTCATAACAAGAGCTTACTGCATGTTATCTGGTGTGTAACTGTTTGTTGGACACGAATAGTGGGATCTTTTTTAAATCGGAGCTCAAGAGAACCAGTTTGGCAGCGATGTTGTGTTGGCGTTTCCAAAGGCTCCGGGCACTTGGCGCTCTCTGTGTGTTGATTTTCGATGCGTAGTCTTACGGCTATAGCTTGGTGACAGACTGGAAATGTGCGGTGAAATTTACATTCTCATGTGATGTTAAAACGTCTTTTGCTTGGTATAGTCGTTTGTTGTGAAAATACAAAAGTGTGTGTAACTTACAACAGCCTGGGACGTAGCAGGTTGTCTATCTCCACCCCTTAAGCAGATTTAACGTTAAACCCAAATAGGTCCTTAGAATTATGAAAATTAAAAATAAAATAGCGGCAGCCCTAGTCACTGGAACCATGCTTACAGCCGGTTCCGCATCTGCACAGATTGATCTGCTGGAAGGTTGGTCGGGTGCTGCAAGCCTTGGCGCTGTGCTGACAGCGGGAAACAGTGATACTCGTAACCTGAACGGTTCGGCCAGCGTGTCCAAGCAAATCGACGTTTGGCGTCACACTGCTTTCGGCAGTATCTTCAATGCTGAAAACAACGACATCGAAACTGCGAATCGCTTTGATCTTGGCTACAAGCTTGACCGGAACATCAATGACCTCACTTACGTATTCGGTCGACTACGTTTTGACTCAGATGACTTCGGTAACATCGACAGCCGTGTTACCGGTGTTGTCGGTATTGGTAGAAAGTTGATCGATGATGGAAAGCAAACACTCGACGCCGAGATAGGTGTGGGTGCGCACCAAACTGACTTCCTCACATTGACACCGGTAGCCAGTACTGACCCTGATGCTCTTGATCAGTTCGGTTTTCCACTTCCAGATCCTAACCAGGAGCCTCTCGATAGCCTTGAGACAGATGGTGCCACTCTATATGGCAGCTTGAACTACGGTAACATTCTCAGTGACTTGCTGACATTCAACTCGGTTTTCACCTTCGAAGCCGATGAAGACAATGTCTACTCTGTATGGGACAACAGTCTGGCTATAAGCGTATCGGATCGAATCTCACTTTCTATCGGACTGCTTAGCCGGAACAACACTGATATTGTGGGTCCACTGGG
>CAZQKJ010000507.1:0-3190 GCA_964593315.1 uncultured Granulosicoccaceae bacterium | reverse complement strand
GCAGATATGTTGTCATAGACTACTCGGGTAGCACCACCGATGGCTTCAGGGGGATAGAATACATTAACAACAGCAATCTTGATTTTTCTGGATGTACCATCCTTAGGTGAAGGCTGGGCTGGTTTTGCGCCTTCTAGTATTCCTTTCATTATCTGGGCTTGTTTATCCACAGAATATTTCGATAAAACAGACTTGCTGGCACTTTCACCGATCTGCTTCCTCCTTTCATGATCGACAACCAACAGATCTATTTTCTCAAAAAATTCATCTTGCGTATCGCACAGAAAGATATCCTCACCATCACTAGTACATTCCTGGTATGCACTGGTTGTACTTACTACCGATGGTATTCCAAACATCCCAGCCTCAAGCCACTTAATTTCGCTCTTACTATTGGTAACAGCAGTCGGTGCTAGTATAGAAAGATTAATATCTGCACATTGCACCATTAAGTCCCAAAACTGTGAGATATTCTCTATTTGATCGGCAATCACTACTGAATCACCCAGCTCTTTCAGAGCACCAGTTCTGTCATAGCTGCCAACTAATACAAACTTGACTCTGGCCCCATGCTTCTGTTTGAGCCTTATAAAAACAGGCTCAAGGATTTGATGAAACTCTTCTTTGTGCGCTTTGGTGCCACTGCCATAAAAAATGGTGACAGAATCATCCCTGGCACCGGTATTTGCTTTACTCACACTAGACATATGCACAGACGACAAACCATTTCTGAGAACAGAAACCTCACCGGTTTTCACATAGGAGCTCATGTAGTCTGCCAAATACTGTGTTGATGCGATACCATGTGTACACCGCCGCATAGCATCAGACACAAGAGGCACATCCACACACAATCTATTGTACTGATCTTCAGTTATCTGTTTTGCATAAGTACTGTATGGCGGAGGAAACTCATTTTCATCAAAAATGAGATCATCAACTTCGTAGATCGACGGTATACCTTCAATGTTGGTTGCATTTATCGCGTCAACAACATCCGGAAAAGACGGCACTCGATAAAATATCACTGCCTCATATTCTTCGAGTTCCTGGTAAAACGTTTCAAAACTCTCGTTATGGCTAAACAATGAAACCCTGTAACCGATGGACTCAAGCAGTTCTATTTTCTGATCTACGCGATAGAATTTGCACTGTGGCAAATCCAGATTAGCCACTATCGCAACTTTTCCTGTTGTTCGGTAAACCGGTTTCGCTACTCCACCGTCTTCAAAAATACTCAAAGACGCAGAGATCAGTTTCTTTGCGTTATCAACATCACCAACCAATGACAATGATGAAGCTTTCTCATAGGTCTCATAAAATTGCCGGCGTACCATTTCTTTTTCGCGATTTCCAATTAGCACATCTGTCGGGTAGGTCTTTTTGGCAATGCCAAGAACCATGGCCGCGGAACAGTAATCCATTTTCTTTTCAAAGCAACTTGCACAGTTTACAAAGGTCCATTGGGATGCAGTATTCGAGTCAATTAGTTTCTGGTAACAAGATATTGCTCGAGATAGGAAGCCGCTTTTTAAATACTCATCACCTAGTTGATGCAACGCTACCGGGTAGTCCGGCAAACTTTCCAAGATTGTCTCGTACAACCGTATTGCCTTGTCCCTGTTACCCTCTCGTCTGAGTTTCATTCCTATTCCGCATAGAACACCAGCGGATGTAATAGACACGGGTTCTGTTCTCGGAAGCAGCTCCCAACCGGAATCAGCGTACTGATTGAACGATTCGATGGGCTTTTCACTACGTTCATTTTTATTCCGCAGCTTGCTGTAATTTTCTACCGCTACCCTTATCTCCTCCGGCAGATACATCCCTACCTCTTCTTTAACGTACATCGAGAGATTAGGAAAGAATCCGTCATTGATGCCCTGTTTTAGCCAATGAGCATACAGCGCTTGTTTTTTTTCATTCGAATTTGAAAGTGCGCTGAGCTTCGCTTGAACCACTGAGACCTCACGGCCATACTCCGCTTCATAAAAATCCTGATCAAACTTTTGGTAGTAAGATATTTCACAGGACTTTTTCCACCCTGTTTCCAAAAAATGATTGAGACATTCGGCGCGGTAGCATCCTTCAAGATGATTGGTAACATCACCATTTAGGTGCACGTAGGCATCATGGTCAAATATTTCCAGTATTTTTTCTTCCCTGAAACCGTAGTAGTTACACATTTCCGCTTCTGAAAGAAACACAGGCTGTGTTGCTGTAAGATTAAGTTCGGCTCTGATAGCCTCAAGTGCCGTGACAGGGTCTCTGCTGGTTAAGTTAGAGCCGTAAAAAGTATTCAAAAAACCAACATCTACCGCTAGCGACTTGTAAGCTCTTTTCTCCGGTATTCCGCAGTTTAGAAAGTGCTTCAGATACTCATAGTGGCCACTGTATGCACCCACCAGATCTTTGTTGTTATTTATATAGCTTGGAATATTAAAGTCATCTGGCAAGGTATAGTCAGGATACTCACCCTCCAGGTAACCCTCCAAACTGCAGTACCTACCTTCGTCAAGCCCGTATTTCAACCAGTGATCTTTAAGCTCCGACTCATTGAGCTCGCCCAGATCTTCATTGAAAGCTTTATAAAATAACCATTCAAAACTATTGTTGTCTTTGCGCTTACTTGAAATAGAGTAAGATCGGTTCTCTTTTTCTCCGTGCTCTACATAGTGCAGGACTGCCTGATACTTCCAGCGAAAGTTCTCTCTGATATCAGCATTTAAAAATAAATACTCGTCCACATCAAAGTCAGCAGGCAGATCATTGGTGACAGAGTAGTGGTCGACTGCCGCAGAATCATTTGCCAGCCGGCTCTCGCCCAAGCCAACCGATTCCCAATGCAAGACCAATTCGTCCGTACTGAGAGTGCCGGTATCCGGGTAGTGCTGCTTATAAAACTCAGCGTCAAACTTTTCACCAGCCGAAGCTGGCAAGTTGACGTGAGCATTTTTGCTTATTTCTGCATCCGCTGACATCGATAGGATTGCCTTGAGAATTGGGGAATACCAGCGGCTGCTGTTCAGCGAGCTTTCTATGGTATTTGTGACATCAACAATGCTAGTTTTGAGCCACTATTTCTAACCAGACGCGTGGTAGGATGTGGGTCATCGTCAACTTAGGTGGAAGCACGGTATCGGTGCGACTATTAGCTGACCAAACAGGTGCCAGATCGACAATTCGTATC
>CAZQKJ010000506.1:0-3192 GCA_964593315.1 uncultured Granulosicoccaceae bacterium | reverse complement strand
ATGAACGCCACTGATGTCAGAATCGCCATTGTGCCGCTGACCTGCATCATCAACACAAAAAACACTGCCTGCAGTGCAGCAACTGTGGCAAAAACATTCCTGATCGGCACATGGTCAAGTAACTTCCCAACCACTAACTGACCTCCGGCTGCAATGGCAAAAACAATAAAGGCATACCAGCCATTCAAGCTTGCAGAATTTGAAACAACGCGTTCCTCCAGCACTTTTGGCAATGCAAACGTGGTGCTTTGAAAGATCAGTCCACCGATAGCGGTGGTTACCAGGATTATGGCGAAGATTCGAACCAGGTTACTCGGGATTCCCGTTTGTTTATCACTGGTTTGATTCACAAACTCTTCTGACTGCAGGGGATGCTTTTGTATAAACCACCAATACCCAAGCCCCACTGCAACGGAGAGAAAACCGGTAAGATAAAAAGCACTACGCCAACCAGAAAGATCAATAAGCAAGCCTGTCATTAACGCTGCACTGGCGACACCGAGATTGCCCCACACACCATTGACCGCCAAAAGCATTCCGGTTTTGACTTTACCGCGAACAACCATTGCCAGACCCACCGGATGATAGATCGATGCAAATACCCCAACCATAGTCAGGGTGATCGCTATCTGTGTCGGGTTGCGGGCCAGACCCGCAAACACAGCACTCAGCCCGATACCGATAAAAAACAGCACCATCATGCCTTCGCGGCTCCACTTATCTGCAAGCCAGCCGGCGGGGATCGCGCAAACACCAAATGCAATGAAACCGGGTGTGGCAAAAGGTATTAATTCGGCATAGCTCATGCCCCACTCAGTCGTCAGCCTGAGCGCCGCCGCGGTGGCAAAGATCAACATAAAGAAATGGTCGAGGAAATGACCAATATTCAGAAACAAAAATTCTGATTTTTCTCGTCGGGTCATTAGGCGCACAGATCTCATCAGTGAGTGGAAGCGTGCCAGTCCAGCCGCCCGCTGGAAGCAAACACCTGCTCAGGATACCGCGAATCAGCTGAATTTACCTGCCCTCATTAAGGATCATCAGATAGTACTCAGAACGTGCTGATTGGCTGCTCTCCATCCGTATTGAAACCATTACTTTGCATCACTGCACTGGTAAGATTGCTCACATGCAAAATAACCCGCTTAGTGACGCACCCGCGTTACCCAACCTATATCGCCAATCCGTATTGTCTTTCCCTGCACTGGTGGTAGCCCTGCTGGTTCTGACGCTCTGCTTTTTTGCATGGCAAACCCGTAAGTTTGCACTCGACGCCTCTGCCGATGCACTGCTACTGGAAAACGATGTTGACTTACAAACCTACCGAGCTTCACTGGAGCGCTACGGCACCAGCGATTTTCTGGTCGTGACATTTGACCCCAATGAAGATCTCTTCTCCAATACAGCACTTGATCGCCTGGCGATGCTGCGAGACGAGTTAACCGGGGTTGATTCCGTGGAGTCGGTCTCTTCACTGTTAGATGTACCGTTACTGACAAGCTCCGGGGTCAGCTTGTCGGAGTTAACAGCAGACGTACCCACCCTTACCACCCACCGCGATATCGACCTTGCCAAAGTAAAAGAAGAAATTACTACAAGCCCGGTATTCAGCGAGCTGGTAGTCAGCAAGGACGGCAGCGCAACCGCCATGCTGTTGAACCTGGAGGAAGATAAAAAATACTCTGACTTACAGGCCAGACGCTCCGCTTTGAGACTTCGGGAGCTTGAACAGACGATCACTGCCGAGGAAAAGATAACGCTCGATCAGGTCAATATCGAGTTTGATCAGGTGCGCAGTGAGTTCAACCGCAAGCGCCATGAAGACATTGCTGCCATTCGCACTATCCTTGAACCGTACAAGGACAAGGCCATCATGCATCTGGGTGGCGTACCGATGGTGACCGATGACATGGTGACTTACATCGCGCGGGATCTTGTGGTGTTTGGCGCCGGAGTGGTGCTCTTTATTCTCGCCACACTGAGCTTTATTTTTCGGCGTATGCGATGGGTATTACTGCCTGTAGCAAGCTGCCTTTTCGCGGGACTGACCGTGATGGGTTTACTTGGACTGGTGGGCTGGAAAGTCACTGTGATCTCATCAAACTTTATATCCTTGATGTTTATCATCACTATGTCTATGAATATTCATCTGGTGGTGCGCTTCAGACAACTGAAAATTGCCCATCCGGAGTTACAACATATCGACCGGGTATGGCTCGCCACTCGCAGAATGTTTTGGCCTTGCCTGTACACCGCACTCACAACCATTATCGGTTTCTGCTCTCTAGTGTTCAGTGGCATAAAGCCGGTAATCGACTTTGGCTGGATGATGTCAATCGGATTAGTGGTCACCTTTCTCACGTCGTTCCTGTTGTTCCCGTCTCTATTAGCGCTGATTGGCCCGTTGGAAAATGATGGTGAAGCAGACAAACCGGTAGCGGCAACTTCAGTCCTTGCACGCTTTACTGATAAACGAGGCAACTGGATTCTGGTACTGGCGGCCATTCTTGCTATCGTCAGTGATGTGGGTATATCCCGCCTGATTGTGGAAAACAGCTTTATCAACTACTTCAGAGCACATACCGAGATTCATCAGGGTATGAAAATGATCGATCAGAAGCTCGGTGGCACAACACCACTCGATGTACTGCTTGATCTTACCGAAGAACAGGAAGATGAGTGTGCCGACCTCTCGCAGCTGTCAGAGGAAGATGCCGAGTTCTGTGAAGAAATGGCATTGCTGGAAGGTGATGATGCAGACGAGGACCAGCAATGGTTCACGCCGTATAAAATTGACCGCATCAAATCCGTACATGACTATCTTGACTCTATACCATCAATTGGCAAGGTGCAGTCATTAGCATCTATACTCAGAACCGGTGAAGCCATTAATGATAATGAAGAGTTCACTCCATTTGAGCTTGAGCTGCTTTACAAGAAAATACCGGATGATCTGCGGGAAGAAATGATTGATCCTTATCTGTCAATCGATGACAACGAAGCCAGAATATCTATGCGAATACTGGATTCACTGCCAGATCTACGTAGAAAAGAGCTGCTTGAAAAAATCCACAGTGATCTGGAAACAGAACTACAGATACCGCCAGCAGAGTTTAAAGTCAGCGGCATACTGGTTTTATATAACAATATGCTGCAAAGCCTGTTTCAATCCCAGATTCAAACTATTGGCGC
>CAZQKJ010000505.1:0-3209 GCA_964593315.1 uncultured Granulosicoccaceae bacterium | reverse complement strand
GAATATCATCCATAACCTGACGATACTCTTCCAGAGTCTGGGTGGAGTCCAGGCGACTTGCCTTAATACCACGCTCGGCCAGCGCATCAATTTGATCTTTCATTAACGCAAGTAACGGAGACACTACTATCGTCAAACCATCAAGACAAAGTGCCGGTAATTGGTAACATAAGGATTTACCGCCACCAGTCGGAAATACAGCCGCAGCCGACTGGCCTGCCAGCAGACGACTGATCACAGCCTCCTGCCCTTCACGAAATTCATCATACCCAAAGTACTTCTTTAGCTCTTCGTGCATTGACGGCATAGTGGTGCCCGGGCGACCTGAATTAGAGAGATCCGGTTTAGGGTGATCGGAATTGCGGTGTTTCAGATTGGGTTGGTTCATGATTACTTCCTACAGCTTAAACTTCATTAAGACCAAGTTGGTCGGGTGTGGGTTGTCCGGTAAAGTGCTTTGACAAACTTTCCCAAAGCGCCGGCATCAGGGCATGGCGACAGCGACACAGATAAAATGTCGAAGCACTTTCGGGACAATCCGCTCCATTACTCTACTGCAGCACCGAGACCGATGCACGTACAATCTGACATCCATCAATGGCTGCCATTGTCTCAGCAGGCTCTGCTATTTATTATGCTGTCAAGCCCGCGTTATTACTGGAACCCCGCTAAATGAGCGATGCGCTCGATCATTTCCAACCTGAGATAAGCAGCTGGTTTTGTAACAAGTTCAGCCAGCCGACAGCAATTCAGGAAACCGCCTGGCCGATTATCGCCAGTGGTGAGCATGCACTGATCACAGCCCCCACCGGCAGCGGTAAAACCCTGACCGCATTCTTATGGTCACTGAATCGATTTGCCAATGATGACTGGCAGCCGGGTGCCACCCGGCTGCTATATGTATCGCCTCTCAAAGCACTGAACAACGATATTCAACGCAACCTGCTGGAACCGTTAGAGCAGCTCAGCTCTGCCGGTGTCCTACCCAACATTAAAGTCAGTACTCGCTCCGGTGATACTTCTCAAACTGACCGGCAACGTATGCTACGCAAACCACCGGATATATTGATTACCACACCAGAAAGCTTGTCACTGCTGTTAACCACAACACGCGGAAGACAGGCTTTAAGTACTGTTGAAACTTTGATTATCGATGAGATTCACTCACTGGTTGATAATCGACGCGGCGTATCACTGATGACATCAGCGGAGCGTCTACAGGAACTCACTGGCGATCTGCAACGTATCGCGTTATCTGCAACGGTTAAACCTCTGGATCTGGTAGCGCAATACATGGGGGGCTTTGATGATACGGGTGCGAGCAGATCCGTTAGCATTGTTAACCCTCCCTCAGACAAAGCGATTTCACTGACCGTTCGATACCCGACAGCAGTCAAGCATGCGGCACAGGAGGGTAAATCGGTTTGGGATCCACTGGCTGAAAAATTTCGTGATGTAGCACTCAACAATCGCAGCACTTTGTTTTTTACCAATAGTCGCGCTATGGCGGAAAAGATCACCCTCAAAATCAATGAGCAATCACCAGCGCTACTCGCTTATGCACACCACGGTTCACTGGCTCGCGAGATTCGTACAGAAGTTGAGCGCAGGTTAAAGCAAGGTGAGCTGCGCGCGATAGTCGCAACCAGTTCACTTGAAATGGGCATTGATATAGGCAGCCTCGATCAAGTGGTATTACTGCAGTCGCCCCCTGGAATTGCCGCCACCCTGCAACGCATTGGCCGCGCCGGTCACAGTGTGGGTGAAGAAAGCCACGGTACCTTATATCCGATCCACTCGGCAGACTTCATTGAGGCGGCCGCACTATCACAAGCCACACTTGACCGCGATCTTGAACCACTAAAACCAATGACAGGTGCACTAGACAGCTTGTCTCAAGTGATTATTTCCATGTGCGCTACTGAAAAACGCACCGCAGATGACATGTACCAATTGGTCAAAAGAACATCCGCCTACCAACCACTGACCAGAGAGCAGTTCGATTTAGTGCTGGAACTACTGGCTGGCCGCTATGCGGGCGCAAGAGTACGTGAACTACAATCCAGAGTAATCTATAACCGCATAGACGGCACAGTCAGCGCCAGGAAAAGCGCATTATTTGCACTTTATAACTCTGGTGGCAGCATACCTGATCGCGGCTATTACCAGATACGCCATGCAGATACCGGAGCCAAGATCGGTGAGCTCGATGAAGAGTTTGTGTGGGAAGCCCGGGTTGGTGATACGTTTGCTTTAGGCACCCAGCACTGGCAAGTCAGACAGATCAATCACAACGACGTAATGGTTCGCGCTGCAGCCAGTGGTAATGCACTACCGTTCTGGCGTGCCGAGCGCAACAATCGCAGCCACCACTACGCCAGTCGTATCGGGGAGTTCCTCTATAAAGCCAATCACTGGTTAACTTCAGGCAGCAAGTCTGAGCTCGCTGCACACTTGATGGATAATTTGTCTTTTGACAAAGAAGCCACCGACAAATTAATCGAGTATCTGCAAACTCAAAGAGAAAGAAGTACCACCGACCTTCCACACAGACATCACATCGTATTAGAGCTGGTAGAAACAGGACCAGGTGGTTACCGTGGTCCGGACAATCAAAAACAACTTGTCATCCATACTCACTGGGGCGGTAAGCTGAACCACCCCTGGTCTCTGGCATTACAAAGTGCCTGGCAAGAGAAATTTTCAGAACAACCGAAAATACATGCCGATAATGACGCCATAGTTATACAGATAAACCATATTCCAGATCCGGCGCTGGTGTTATCACTGATTACTCCGGCCAACCTCGACTACCACCTTAGACGCTCTCTCGAGAGCTCAGGCTTTTTCGGCACCCGCTTTCGCGAGTGTGCCGGAAGATTCTTACTCCTGCCACGACAAAGATTTAATCAGAGGTTGCCTCTGTGGATGAGCCGACTACAAGCCAGGAAGCTCATGTCAGCCACACTTGAGTTTGAAGATTTCCCGGTACTACTGGAAACCTGGCGCACCTGCCTGAATGATGAATTTGAGATATCCGCTCTTAATACAATGCTCGAGGAATTGGCAGATGGTGTTTGCGATTGGAGCTTTATACACACCACAACACCAACCCCTTTCGCAAATAACCTTACATTTGATCAGATCAGCCAGCACATGTACGCAGATGACACGCCTGAGCAATCACAGATAAGTTCATTGTCTGGCGA
>CAZQKJ010000504.1:0-3215 GCA_964593315.1 uncultured Granulosicoccaceae bacterium | reverse complement strand
TCAGGCCTGCAGTACGAAGTGATCACAGAAGGCGACGGCGCCAAGCCTGCAGCATCTGACACAGTCAGTGTGCACTACGTGGGCACCTTGCTTGACGGCACAGAGTTCGATAGCTCGGTCGCACGCGGCCAACCGGCTGAGTTTCCACTGGGTAACGTGATACCTGGCTGGACCGAAGGCTTACAGCTGATGAATACCGGCAGCAAGTATCGTTTCGTCATTCCTTCAGACCTGGCCTACGGTGAACGCGGTGCCGGTCAGAATATAGGCCCGGGTGAGACTCTGATATTTGAAGTCGAGCTACTGGAAATAAAATAACACCCGCATGATGTGGTAACCGGTGGCAGACACTGCCACCGGTACTGACATTCTACTCAGCGCACAGACCCTCTCTGCTGCCATAAGAACCACACAACCACCCGCCCCTTTCTTGCACAACGAAGGTCTGTCGGATTGGTGAGTTAGCGCCGTGCCACCTGGCAAAGCACTCAAAGAAATCAACGCGCTGTCCAACGCCCCTTCTACTAAGCCGTTCACAATGATTCCTGCGCTGCCACGGCGGCGGCAATTCAACCACAGTTGCAGTGTGGCCGGACAGCCACTTTGTGTCGCATTTCAGGAACCAGCGTTACGTTTAACTGTGATATCACTCTTGTTTGCACTAGTTTAGGAGTAACCCATGGCTGAACCCAAACGCCGAGCTCGCCGCGGAGCACGTGCTGCCAAACAAGCCGAACGTGCGGCGCCAATCGCTTTTGAAGATCGAGCCGTCAACCCGGGCATGTCAGGTGGGGGTTTTGCACCCCTAAACGATACCGATATCGGCAAGGTCAATGAAGCGGTGATGGATGTGCTTGAAAACATCGGTCTGTCGCAGGCTATTCCCAGTTGTGTTGACGCGGTTAAAAAAGGCGGCGGTGTCTACCGCGATGGTCGACTCCATTTCCCGCGCTCACTGGTTGAAGATACCATCGCCAACTGTGCCCGTGACTTCACCCTGTTTGGGCAATCACCTGAACACGATATACACGTTAGCGATTCAAAAATGTACTTTGGTACCGCAGGGGCCGCTGTTCATATTGTCGATGTTGAAAATAGGCAATACCGGGACTCTACTCTCAAAGATCTTTACGATATCGCACGCATTGTTGATCAGTCTGATCACATACATTTTTTTCAACGCTCAATTGTCGCACGGGACATGATCGAACCGGATGAACTCGATCTGAATACTGTGTACGCATCTATCGCAGGCACCACCAAGCATGTTGGTTCAAGTTGGGTTCTACCTGAGCACGTCGATGAATCACTAAAAATGCTGCATCAGATTGCAGGGTCAGAAAAAGCCTGGCGTGAACGACCATTTGTATCGATGTCGTGTTGTTTTGTGGTACCTCCACTAAGATTTGCAGAAGATGCCTGCGCCTGTCTTGAATCTGCAGTGCACGGTGGCATGCCGGTACTGTTGTTGTCTGCCGGACAAGCCGGTGCAACCAGTCCCGCCGCTATCGCAGGTTCAGTGGTGCAATCTGTTGCTGAAGTACTGGCGGGCCTTGTGTATGTTAATCAACTAAAGCCCAGGCACCCGGCTATCTTTGGCACCTGGCCATTCGTCTCTGATCTTCGAACCGGTGCGATGAGTGGCGGTAGCGGAGAACAGGCTATTCTAATGGCGGCATGCGGACAAATGGGGCGATACTATGGTCTGCCAACCGGGGTGGCTGCCGGCATGGCCGATGCCAAGTTACCGGACGCGCAATCAGGATACGAGAAAGGTTATACCGTAACGCTGGCCGCCCACTCCGGTGCCAACTTAATCTACGAGTCGGCAGGTATGCATGCCAGTCTGCTCGGTGCATGCCTTGAAAGCTACGTCATAGATAACGATATGTTAGGCGCTATTAACCGAACGGTGAAGGGCATAGAAGTAAACGATGAAACCCTGTCTATTGAAACCATGCGCGATGTTTGTGTTGACGGACCTCTGCACTATCTTGGCCACCAGCAAACAATGGAATTAATGCAGAAAGAGTATCTATACCCAGAGATCGGTGATAGAAACAGCCCGAAAGAATGGCTTGAAAAAGATCGCCCGCAATTGCTGATAGAGGCGAGAAAGCGGGTTGATGAAATATTAACTAATCACTTCCCTTCCCATATCAGTGAAGAGACTGACAGTGCTCTGCGCAAGCAATTTAAGATCAAGTTGCCACGAGAACTCATGTCTAAAGGTTCATAGTTATTTCTCAGACCAAGGCAGAATGCGTTGGTACTGTAAATCGGGCGGCACAAAAAAAGGCAGCGTAAACGCTGCCTTTTCATATTAACTTCACACCAAACTCTTAGCCATTAGCGGACTTTACATCCGGCAGACAATGCCCTAAGTCAAGCTCAAGCAGATAGCGCTTGAATTCTTCACCCACTTCCTCATGTGCAAGTGCCAGTTCAACCTGCGCCTGCAGGTAACCGAGTTTGCTACCACAGTCAAAACGCTTGCCTTCAAATGTATAAGCCAGCACACGTTGTGAATCTAAGAGCCGAGCAATGGCATCAGTCAACTGAATTTCGTTACCCGCACCACGCTCCTGAGTTTCAAGTAACCCAAAAATCTCAGATGGGAGAATGTAACGACCCACAACCGCCAGGTTGGATGGCGCTTCGGCCTGAGGTGGTTTTTCAACCATAGCTGAAACATCGTAAGTTCGGTCGCCGGAGATTTTTGCATCGACAACACCGTACTGATGCACTTCTTCCATCGGTACTTCCTGAACACCGAGAACCGGGCACTTGTGGTAATCGTACACGTCTACCATTTGGGTAAGAACGGGTTTATTCGCTGAGGTGAGCAGATCATCAGCCAGCAGTACCGCAAACGGCTCATCACCTACCACAGGTTTTGCACACAATACTGCATGGCCCAAACCCAGTGCTTCGGATTGACGAATGAATACGCAATTGCATTCCGGCGGTAGAATCTCACGCACTACCTTTAACATCTTTTCTTTATTGCGCTCTTCAAGCTCGCGCTCAAGCTCATAGGCAGTGTCAAAGTGATCTTCGATAGAACGCTTGTTTCGACCGGTAACAAAGATCAGGGTGTCAACACCCGCAGCGACCGCTTCTTCTGCGGCGTATTGAATTAACGGCTTATCTACAACAGGCAACATTTCTTTGGGGTTAGCTTTGGTGGCAGGCAAAAACCTGGTGCCCATGCC
>CAZQKJ010000503.1:0-3217 GCA_964593315.1 uncultured Granulosicoccaceae bacterium | reverse complement strand
AAAGCCCGCCAAAAAACCAACGAATTCTGTTACCAGGATAAGGGGCCCCGGGGTGGTTTCAGCTAATCCAAGACCATCCATCATCTCCCCGGCAGTTAACCAGCCGAAGTCAACTACAACATCCTGCGCCAGGTAGGCAAGCACTGCATAGGCGCCACCAAAAGTTACCACCGCGAGCTTTGAAAAGAAGACTCCCAACTCTAGCAAAAACTGATTACCCTCAATCATTAGCAAGCAAATAAATGGCAGCGACCAAATCAGCAACCATGAAACCACCGTGAATACTGTCGAGCGAAGCAGACCTGTGGATTGCATAGTTGAGTAACTACTGGTGTCTGATTCAATTTGCAACCTTCGTAGATAGAAACCTGCAAGTCCGGCGCATACAACGATAAGAGGATATGGCACATCGAGAAAGAAGATCGCAACGAATGACAGTGCGGCTATTGCCCAATGCTCGATGGATTTCAACGATTTTTTTGCAACACGCAGTAGCGCTTCTATCACGATAATGATGACAGCGGCCTTGACCCCCAGAAAAACCCCGGCAAGCCAATCAATGTTGCCATACAGTGAGTACAGCAGGGCAAGCGCAAACACAACGACCGCACCGGGTACAACAAACAACAATCCCGCGGCCAGACCGCCTGACAACCCATGTAGACGCCAGCCTGCATACGTGGCTAGTTGCATGGCCTCAGGCCCTGGCAAAAGCATACAAAAACTCAGTCCACTGAGATATTGTTTTTCAGACAACCAGGCTTTGTCTTCAACTAACATTTTGTGCATTAAAGCAATCTGTGCAGCTGGCCCGCCAAAAGACAGCACCCCTATCTTAAACCAGACTTTTATCGCTTCTCTAAATGGCACAGGATGGACCGGGCCATCAGTAGACGGAGAACTTAATTCATTGGCTATTTTGGATTCCATCTTTATCGGCCTTATATCAGCTAGCGCCTACTGACGGCCAGTCATGCTTTTCATCATAAGCGTCTCGTGCCCAGCGATACATTGCATCGTAGATTAATAGACCTGCCTCTATTTGTTGCAGGTCATCGTCCAGCATGCGGGAGAGCCCTACAGACAGTGCCAACAGACCAGCACACTGTGGCGCAAGCGCAAGCTTATCCGTATCGGCTCCGCGCACAACAGCAGACAATCTCTCCAGCGCGTCGCTATACAAGCCAAACTTTTCTAACATAGTGTCAAACGTACAGTGATCGCCGTGGTGACTGAAATCCACACCTTCTATATCAAACGGGGTTGCGTCAAATTTTTCAGCCACTGCAGGAACTTGAGAGCCTGTCACAAACAGGAATTCTGCAGCTGGATCGGCAAAGCGCTTGATCAACCAGGCACATGCCACCCTGTCGACTTTTGGCCTTACCCGGGTTACCCAACGGCTACTGCTTTGCCTGTCGCGTCTTGGAATTGCCTCATCATTAACCATTAAATGATTAGCATCGCGCCAACCGAAATGACCGGACTGAAGCACTTCTGCTTTGGCCCCCTGCGCCCGCAGCAATGACGCCACCCCTTCACTTATCTTCAATCCCTTTTGGCAATACACCACCGCACGCGCAGCACCAATGTGCTCAACCGTTGCACCGAGGCGATCTGTTATATCAGGATAGGGAATACGAATAGCTGCAGGCAGCATTCTCGGATCATCGTTGAAATCTTCCTCCGTACGAACATCAAGCAACACTGGTGCTGCAGGAGTACCGACAAGGCGCGACAATTGATGAATAGAAATTTGTACTGGTGACGCCATAATGCATCCTCCCCGGGATCGGGATAGTCAAACACCGGCAAGGTCAGATGCATTACCAGTGGAAACGGGATGCGACACTTTGGCTGGCGCCTCACGAGGCGTTCGCAGCCCCTCGCCTCTATATTGGATCTAATTTACTGATGGGTCAAGTGCTCCTTTCCATACACTCTATAGCGAGTGGACAACAATCCTTTTCAACTGAAACTGGTATGCGACAAGCAATACCCGTTAAGCTACAACCACTAAAACCAAGGTTATCCTTGTGCGTATAGTTTCGTGGAATATCAGAGCCGGCGGCGGCGTGCGCCGTGAGGGAATAAGACAACAGCTACTCGACTGGAAACCAGATATCATCGCGCTTTCTGAGTTTCGCGCGACTGACGCAAGCCAGTGGATCGCAAATCAACTGAAAACAAACGGTTTCCCACACCAACGCACAACAACTGATCTGGATGCACCCTCGGTTAACTCGCTACTGATTGCATCACGTAAGCCACTACGGCAAATTCGTACAAAAAATCAGCCTTCGAACGAGAGGCGATGGTTACACGTCAATGTCGCACACGATACACCCATTGCCTTAATGGCTATGCACATTCCAAACAGGTCCAGCGGATTGAAATACCCGTTTTTAGATTCCGTTGTAGAAGTCATCAAACACTGGCGTGGACCCCCGGCTGTTATTATCGGAGATACAAACTCCGGCTGTATAGGTATTGATGAAGAATCGCCCGCGTTCAATACTATTGAGGACAAATGGATTAAGACGATCAATCAATTAAATTGGCGCGATACATTCAGACTCTGTCATCACGACCGTAGAGAGTACACCTGGTACTCTCCCAATGGTCGAAACGGATTCAGACTGGATCAGGCATTTCTCCACCCGACGCTACAAAACAAGGTGACGCTGTTCGAGCATCGGTGGGGAGGAATGCCAAACACCAAACGAGAAATTTTAAGCGACCATGCAGCCATAGTGCTGGACTTGGATCTTTGAACAACGGATTGAAACAAGCTGCACCATAAAATCCGGAACCTCTCATTGTCACTGACAATTGATATCCCGATATCCACCTTTCTCCAATGACTGACAAATAACAAACGGTCGTTGTCGAATACTGATAGTATCGCCCGATGCCCTTAACTGCCAACATTCGCGCCAGCCTGTACATGATGTTGTCAATGGCAGGATTTACCATCAATGATATGTTCATCAAGGCACTTGATGGCAGCTTGCCAACCGGTCAAATCATGGCAATACGCGGTGTAATGCTCGCCACCATGATTGCGATTATCGCATGGCAACAAGGCGTATTGAAACGGGTCGGTGAACTGTTTACCCCGATGATCGCATACCGCTCTATCGCAGAGGTCGGTGCAACGCTGCTCTTCTTAAGCGCACTGAGCTTACTGCCTTTCTCAACCATCTCTGCAATACTA
>CAZQKJ010000502.1:0-3217 GCA_964593315.1 uncultured Granulosicoccaceae bacterium | reverse complement strand
CTGGTGGGTGGGATCAAAGTTTTATGTAATTACAGTGTAAAAATGCAACTGCAATCCCCGCGGCTGGCATTGCAGTTGCGCTATCTGGGTGACCAGGCAAACCGGAAGCGGAAACATGTTTAATGTATCGATGAATTTCTCGTTGGATGAGGAGATTGAAGCGCTGCGTGATCTTGTGCATCGCTGGGCGCAGGATCGACTGGCGCCAATGGCGGCCGAGATTGATAAAAGCAATCGATTTCCGGATGAGCTGTGGCCGGAGCTGGGTGAGTTAGGGTTGCTTGGTATCACTGTCGATGAACAATACGGCGGGTCATCAATGGGCTATCTCGCGCATACCATAGCAGTGGAAGAAATTGCCCGCGCCAGCGCCTCTGTGTCTTTGTCTTATGGTGCGCACTCTAATCTTTGCGTCAACCAGATTCAGCTTAATGGCACTGATGCTCAGCGCGAAAAGTATTTGCCAAAGCTGGTTTCCGGTGAACATGTCGGATCGCTTGCCATGTCTGAAGCATCATCAGGATCGGATGTTGTTTCAATGCAACTGAAGGCGGAAAAAAAGAATGGACACTATGTGCTCAACGGCACCAAATACTGGATTACCAACGCACCTGAGGCGAGCACACTGGTGGTTTACGCCAAAACAGACTCGTCTGCCGGACCCAAAGGCATTACTGCATTTATCATAGAGCGTGGTTTTGACGGCTTCAGCACCTCTGATCATTTCGATAAGCTGGGTATGCGCGGTTCCAGTACCGCGGAGCTGGTGTTTGAAAATTGCGAAGTGCCGGAAGAAAATATACTGGGCTTTGAGGGCAAGGGCGTTAATGTATTAATGTCCGGTCTTGACTATGAGCGCGTGGTACTGGCAGGCATTGGTGTCGGCATTATGCACGCTTGTCTCGATCACATAATGCCTTACATGCATGAGCGCAAGCAGTTTGGAGAATCGATCGGTAATTTTCAATTAATGCAGGCTAAGGTGGCAGATCTTTACGTCGCAATGAACTCATCGCGTGCCTACGTGTATACCGTTGCTGCCGCCTGTGATCGCGGCGAGGTCACTCGTCAGGATGCAGCAGCCTGTGTGTTGCTATCCAGTGAGAAAGCGATGGAGCAGGCAGTGCAGGCTGTACAGGCCATGGGTGGCGCGGGCTTTATGAACGATTCACCCGTCAGCCGTTTAATGCGTGATGCAAAGCTGATGGAGATCGGTGCAGGTACCAGTGAAATAAGGCGCATGCTAATAGGTCGTGAGCTGATGCGGGCCACAAGTTGAGCGTTTTACGCTCCCAGGTTTCTGTGGCATCAGAAACCTTTAAAAGTAATGCGGCAGCGCATGAAGTCTCATTGCAGCAGATAGCAGAAGTTGCCAGCCTGGCCGCGCTGGGTGGTGGTGATAAATCCCGTACCCGGCATATTAGCCGCGGCAAGATGCTGCCGCGCGAGCGAGTGGCCAACCTGCTTGACGCAGGCTCACCTTTTCTGGAGATCGGTGCTACTGCTGCACATGACGTCTATGACAACGCAGCACCCGCAGCAGGTTTGGTTGCCGGTGTGGGCAGGGTGCATGGTCAGGATGTCATGGTGGTGTGTAATGATGCGACTGTGAAGGGCGGAACTTACTACCCTTTGACTGTAAAAAAACATCTACGTGCACAGGAGATTGCTGCTGAAAATCATTTGCCTTGCGTGTATCTGGTCGATAGTGGTGGTGCCAATTTACCCAACCAGGATGAAGTGTTTCCGGACCGTGATCACTTTGGGCGTATCTTTTATAATCAGGCCCGAATGTCCGCTGCAGGTATTCCCCAGATAGCAGTGGTTATGGGGTCGTGTACTGCCGGTGGTGCCTATGTGCCCGCTATGTCTGACGTTGCCATCATAGTTAAGGATCAGGGTACGATTTTTCTGGCCGGGCCACCTTTAGTTAAGGCGGCTACCGGTGAAGTGGTAACCGCTGAGGACTTAGGCGGTGGTGATGTGCATACCCGGTTGTCCGGTGTAGCGGATTACCTGGCCGATGATGATACCCATGCACTGGCTCTGGCAAGGCAGGCTATTGCAAACCTTAACACTGGAAAACCATCAACTGTATCTGTTCAAGCCAGTGAAGCTCCGTTGTATGATCCGGCAGAAATTACCGGTGTGGTGCCCGCTGATTTAAAAACACCGTATGATATTCGTGAGGTGATTGCACGCGTAGTAGATGGCTCACGGTTTGATGAGTTTAAAGCTCGTTATGGTAATACACTGGTATGTGGTTTTGCCCATATACACGGAATGCCGGTAGGCATTGTTGCTAACAATGGCGTGCTCTTTTCTGAATCAGCTATTAAAGGTGCACACTTTGTTGAGCTGTGTTCGCAAAGAAAAATTCCACTGGTGTTTCTGCAGAATATCACGGGCTTCATGGTGGGTAAGCGGTATGAAAATGAAGGGATCGCCCGGCATGGAGCCAAGCTTGTTACGGCTGTGGCCTCTACCAATGTGCCCAAACTTACTGTTCTTGTAGGAGGCTCCTTCGGGGCTGGCAATTATGGCATGGCGGGCCGTGCTTATAGTCCGCGGTTTTTATGGTCATGGCCGAACTCACGCATCTCGGTGATGGGTGGTGAGCAAGCTGCAGGTGTGCTTGCAACCGTACGTCGTGACGCTATGGAGCGCAATGGTGAGAGCTGGTCATCAGAGGACGAAGCGAAATTCAAACAACCCACCATCGATATGTTTGAAGAGCAATCACACCCTCTGTATGCGTCTGCCAGGTTGTGGGATGACGGAATTGTTGATCCGCGTAAAACCCGTGATGTATTGGGGCTTAGTTTGTCAATTGCGTTGAACGCACCTATTGAGGACACCCGCTTTGGTGTGTTCAGGATGTAAGCTATGTTTAATAAAATACTCATAGCAAACCGTGGTGAAATTGCCTGTAGAGTCGTGCGTACTGCGGCACAGCGCGGTATAAAAACTGTTGCTGTCTTCTCCGATGCAGATCGTAACGCTATGCATGTGGCAATGGCGGATGAGTCCGTTTGCATTGGACCACCGCCAGTGAGTGAAAGCTATTTGTGTGGTGACAAGATTATTCAGGCAGCACTGGATACAAGCGCTGAAGCAATACACCCGGGATATGGCTTTCTTTCCGAGAATCCGGATTTTGTATCTGAAGTAGAGAAAGCCGGATTGCGATTTATTGGGCCGAGTGCTGCATCTATTC
>CAZQKJ010000501.1:0-3225 GCA_964593315.1 uncultured Granulosicoccaceae bacterium | reverse complement strand
TGAGAAATCATCGACTTTGGTACCACCGATACTTCCACGAGTAATAAAACGGTTACCATTACCAAAAGTCTTAACCAGTTTTGCAGAAACCTGCGCCTGCAAGAAACTGGTATCTGATAAAAAGGAACTACTTCCTCCACGCAATATCACCTGAAACCAGTTTCCATTTGAAACATTAATACGTTCTTCAAGCGGGAACGGAGAAGTCCGTGTCCACTCAACGCTTGGTATCAACAGCCTGGAAAAGATATCCTCTCGAGTATCCTCTTCAACGATGTAATCCAGTGCATAGGTTGTAAACCACAGTTTATTTCGATACCGGTAGTTGCCACCAAATCCAAAATTGCGGAACGATCTTTCGTCCGAATCTTCCTCTTCAAAGTCAATATTAAATCCATAACTATCCGTTCGAGGATCGCGGGTCGGTATTGTGTAGGTTATCCCGGCACCATAGCCAATCTCCGAGACAAAGGTTTCAGCCAGATAGCGATGACCAGAATTATTCAAACGCCGACGGGTTATCCCCAGGCGAGCTCTTGCGCCAGTATCAGTACCATAGCCTGCGCCATAAATATATTGCTTCGGGTTACGGTGGATCAAATTCACATCTACCGGGATGACTCGGTTCACTGCATCATCCGGTGATGCTCTTACATCGACAGTTGCATAGTAATCGGTATTAGCCAAATCACTTTGTACACTTTGAATTTCATTGGCATTGTATAAATCGTTTTCTCTCAGTTCGACATATTTGGCCAGCAAACTATCAGACAACCACTCTCTGTCCTGCTTCAGGATTATTTCCCCGATTCGGTATCGGCCACCGGTATGAAAGTGCAAAGTTACATCAGCCCCATAGTCCTCAAGATCAACCAGAATCTCATTGGCTTGAAATTCCGAATCAAAATAACCAAGATTCGCTGCAGTGCTTTGTATATTACGTTTTAAAACATCGTAGAACTGCTGATCAAGAAACTGCCCTTCGTTCAGGTTTTGCTCTGCCAATGCGATGATCTGCTGGAACTCCGGATCGTCAACTCCCGGGCCGGTGATCTTGAACTCTACATTACGCACTCTGACTCTTTCCCCAGGCTTGATTCTAAAAACCGCCTGCCACTTGGAGCCTATATCATGCAGGCTGGCTTCCATGGTTGGCTGGTAGTAACCGTAGGGTCTGAGCGCCGCCTCAATCTGCTCCGGCGCTTGACGATACATAAAGCGCATACGCGACACAGACGGAATATTTTTTTCGTGAAAGCTCCATAAGTCGAGCACTTTTTCAATATTGCGACGCAATATCAGCTCAACCCCGCTCATGACTACGCTGAGTTCTTTGATTTCCGCCTTTCTTAGATCCTGCATCTCACTGTCGGGTGCTGCCGATGCAATTTCCCGCGCGCGCGTTACCGGATCAGTGGATGTAACACTCGTCTGACTGTTGGCACCAGAAGCGAGGACAGCGTTCGACGAATCGGTCGCAGTTTGTGCAATACCAACAGACACTGTCACCGCCGTGGACAATAGGCACACAGCAGTGGTCCGGCGCAGGGATCGCGCACGAAAATCAGGTTGTAGAAGCAGTCGCTTCATGGGTAAAAGTTGGGAAATCCCATGTTATTGCTTTTTTTATTCTTATTTTATTGTTATGTCGATACGGGGAATATGTCTCAAGCCCCACATAGCAGTATAGTCCAGAATCCCGGCACCACCATCGATGTCAGATGATTATTTCTCACATCAATTTGGCAATATACCGGGTAAATACAGCTTCGATACACAGCTTTCAAGGCACTAACGCCCGGATAGCTGCTTAAGTATTGATAAAGAAAAGAAAAATCAATGAATCAACTTTGACCAGAAGTCAATCGGCATACAACAGAATCGGTCGCGGCGGTGTAGTCAGTGGGATCGCGCCGAAAGATTAACTACGCAGGTAAGCCGCCTCACCCATAACATAAGTCGCCTGCGTACAACGGTCATCTCCGAGCACGATCAACGCAAATATCTCCTCTTCGATACTATTGGAAAGCTCTATCCTGTGCGATAGAACATCAACGGCACCCGGATCAAGCACCACAAAATCTGCCTCTTTACCCGGGACAAAATTACCGATGTGATTATCGATTGAAAGTGCCTTCGCCCCACCGAGAGTCATTTCATAAAACAACTGCAGTGGCGTTACAGAATTGCCTGCGAGGCGAGTTACCTTGTACGCCTCCTCCGCTGTTTTCAGCATACTAAAGCTGGTACCGCCACCAACATCAGTAGCCAAAACCGTATTGACCCCTTTGTCCCGAGCCGCAACAAGATCAAACAACCCACTACCTAAAAAGAGATTAGACGTGGGGCAGAACGCTGCAACACTTTCAGAGGCCGCAAGGCGATCAAGATCCGGCTCATCAAGATAAATGCAATGTCCATAGATTGCGCGTTCACCCAGCAGCCCGAAATGATCATAAACATCCAGATAACTTCTGGACCATGGAAAGAGTTCTGCCACCCACGACACCTCAGCTTTGTTTTCAGCCACATGGGTCTGTAGATACAAACCCTCATGACTATTAAACAAGTCACTCGCAAGCTTGAGCTGTTCGTCTGTGGAAGTTGGAGCAAAGCGAGGTGTCACTGCATAACTGTTGCGATTTTTACCATGCCACTTCTCTATTAATCGCAAACTTGCCTCATAACCTGAAGCGGCAGTATCGCGCAAATTCTCCGGACAATTGCGATCCATCATCACTTTACCGGATGCCAGGCGCATATTAATCGCTGACGCAGCGGCGAAAATGGCATCGACCGACTGCTCATGAACCGTTGGAAAAACCATGGCTGATGTGGTGCCATTACGCAGCAGTTCTTTAATGAACAAGGTGGCTGCATTAGCAGCATATTGCCTATCACCAAACTTGGCTTCTTCCGGAAATGTATATTTTTCCAGCCATTCAAGAAGCTCGGCACCGTGACTCGCCATCACCCCGATCTGAGGAAAGTGCAGATGCCCGTCTACAAACCCCGGAACAATATAACTATCTGCGTAATTAACGGCACGACTAAGCAAGGATGCGTCTAGTTCACTGGCACTACCCGTCTCTGCAACCAATCCGTTTTCAACCGCTATATAGCCTTCATCTATGACCTGCAGGGCTGCCTCCCCAACTGACCAGGGATCATCAATACAGTGCACCACCTTACCAAAATAATAATTTTTATCGTTCATAATAATGA
>CAZQKJ010000500.1:0-3228 GCA_964593315.1 uncultured Granulosicoccaceae bacterium | reverse complement strand
ACGTGCTTCATCCACGGACATTTTGCCGTCATTGCTGTCTGCATCGGCGTTATTATCGTGTTGTTGGCTACTGGACCACTGACCGCTCTGCCATTCTTCCGGGTATTCGCGGCGTACAAAAGCCTCGATTAGCCGTAGTGCTTGTGGATCTTGTTGTGTGCAAATCTTGTAGTAGTTGGTCAGCTCCTCCAGAGACAAGGTCGACAAAGATTGCCCTTTATATTGCCCGGCCGTAATCTCGCCATCGATACGACCGGTTTGGTGCTCGAGGGTCATTGTTAAGGTTGCCGTGTTCACTCGGGAGGTTCCCGGGCCGCCTGAAGTGTTGACTCCGACCTTGTGCAGCAAATCCCTGATTTGCGGGTAGAATCTGAACAGTACCGGGCCAAATCGCAGAGCGGTCATTAGCAGGCCACCAAGCAGTGCCAGCAAGGCAGGTGCTCTGCCAGTAAGAACGGCAAATAGTAAGAGTAAGCCGAGGAGTATCAGGGCAGGCTTAATTAAGGCAGATTTACCTTGTTTAAGCAGTTTTTTCCCATACAAGTGATATAGAAGGTATCCGACACCAAAGAGTATGATGTAAAAAATGAGTCTCAAAGCAGTTGTCTGGCGTATTTGGTCGCGGCTAGTGTACTGAAATTAGGTGCGATACAACGAATCTTTAAGGTGTTCCGGGTCGGGTCTGGCAGAAATGGTTTTTCAGGGTGCAATTGCTGATGAGTAAGAGTAGGGATATCTCAGAGCGGGGTGCTGCAACCTCGGTCGATGCGTTTCTGGAGCAGGTTGACCAGTTGCCGCAAAAAAGCGATGGTCAAACCGGCAAGCTGATATTTGCTATGGATGCGACGGCCAGCCGGTCGGCTACCTGGGATATGGCCTGCGAGCTTCAGGGGCAGATGTTTTCGAACACAGAGGCGCTGGGTGGTCTGGACGTACAGTTGGTGTATTTCCGTGGATTCCGGGAGTGTAGAGCTTCAAAATGGGTGAGCGACTCCAACCGGTTACTTCGGTTGATGACTTCCGTGAGCTGCCTGGCAGGGAAAACACAAATTGAGCGGGTTTTGCGGCACGGGCTCGCCGAGGTTCAGGCCGGAAGTGAAGTCAACGCGCTGGTCTATGTGGGTGATTCAATGGAAGAGTCAGCCGATCTTCTCGGTGACTTGGCAGGTCAACTAAAATTGTCAGGCGTGTCACTGTTTATATTTCAGGAAGGCAACGATCCGGTGGCAAGTGCTGCTTTTGGTCAGCTGGCCAGGCTCAGCGGTGGGGCTCATTGTTCCCTTGATCAGCATAGTGCAAGACAGCTGGGCGAATTATTGAATGCAGTAGCCGTCTATGCCGCTGGTGGCAGGCAGGCTTTTGATGAATTTTGTCGATTACAAGGTCCGCTGGCGAAGCAGCTTGCCGGACAATTGCGGTAGTTTCGCGCCTTGTGCGATGTGGTGATCGTAACAGCTTGTGAATAGCGTTGAGCTAACCTGTGTAATTGTGGATAATGTCAGGACAAATTCGTGGATGTGATCTATATCACTGTCTGAATTTGGCAAAGGAGTGGACGGTCTCTGGTCTGTTGCAGTATTGCGAAGGATCAACGGGACTCGTAGCGAGGTTTTGGTCAGGGACGGCGGCTTGGTTTGAAAGGTTTACATTGACATACACTGTGTTCAATTTTCGGAATACAAATCACTGTTATACAGTCGCGGGTGATTTATCCTTGCCCGCTGTAGATGTCCCTATTCCAGCCACAAAGCTTCAACAGGGAAGCGGGTTGCGTGCGCAGGCGCGTCAGGTCCGCTAAATACTAACAAGATTATTAGATAAAACAGGTAGCAGTTTAATGAGCGAGAACTCGGAAATAGAGATTCGTAGGGACAGGTTCAGGGATGATTCGTCCGGAAGCAGTGACGATGCAATTGACCTTAGAGGCATTTTCATCACGTTGCGGAAGTATAAGTGGCCAATCATATTCACTACCGCACTGGCTACTGCTGCGACCGCGATGGTTGTATCCAGTATGACGCCAATTTACCGCTCTACGGCAACGCTAAATTTTGATACCAGTGCGTCCAGCAGTGGTTTCGAAAACCCGTTCATCGGGCAGTCCTCTCAGCAGGATATCCAGACTCAGGTTGAGATTCTAAAATCTCGCACGCTCGCAGCCCGCGTTGTTAATGAGCTCGATCTTGTGAATCATTGGGAATACAACTCAACACTACCGGTGCCCGAGCAATTCACTAATATCGGTCCTTTCGCTCCCTTGAAAGCCAAGATAAAGGAGTTTCTTCCTTCTTCTGAAGAGCCTGTAGCTGAGTTTCAGACGGATGAGAATTACATTAAAGACCAGATGGTGCGCCGGTTAATGAACAACACCTCTGTCTTCCCATTGAAGCAGACTAACCTTGTAAAGGTCAGCGTTGATGGTATTGATCGAGAGCTCGCAACCAAAATCGCCAATGGAATAGGTAGTGGTTATGTGTCTTTCTATCTCGATCAAACCGATGGTAAAAATGTTGAAGCCAAAACCTTTCTCGAAGATAAAGTAGCTGATCTCAAGCAGCAGTATGAGTCAGCTGAACAGCTTTTACTGTCAGAACGTCAGCGCCTGGGTATCTCTGGTGATGGCTCCAGCTCAACCGGTCAGACTATTGCGCTGTTAACCAGCCGACTGGTTGATTCAAGAACCAGTCTTGAAGATGCAAGAATTGAGTGGAACGAAGTTCGTCGGGTTCGCAACGGTGGCGGTGCTTCCGGTGAGGTGACACTTGACGTAGAAGGTGGCGCATTGAGTGTTGGTAGTTACGAATATGTGGGTACTGCCTTTGAATCACTTCCTGTTGTTGATTCAAACGGTGCGGTACAGCGCGACAAACTGCGCGTGCAGGAAGCTGAGCGTGAATTGCAAGAGTTAAGCAATCGCTACGGTGCAAAACACCCGCGTGTTGTTGACGCTACTTCCAACTTACAGACTGCGGCCAGTAACCTTGATCGTCAGATTGGCAATGTTGTTTCCTCGGTTGAAAACCGATTCCTGTCTGCGCAGGCGTTAACTCGTTCGATCCAGGGCGATATTGATCGTGAGCAAGGTCGGAACTATCAGGAAACAGCAGATGCTGCGACTATCAATGAAATTAAACTCGATAGAGACACCAACAAGAAATTCTATGAAGAAGCGTTGGCCGAGCTGCGCGATATTCAGGAAAAAGACCTTAACAAGGTGCCACTGAGTAT
>CAZQKJ010000499.1:0-3234 GCA_964593315.1 uncultured Granulosicoccaceae bacterium | reverse complement strand
ACTGCAACTGCAACTGCAACTGCAACTGCAACTGCAACTGCAACTGCAACTGCAACTGCAAGATGGTGCGCAAGGGCTACCCAAAATTTATGTGTGTTTTCTCTCTCCAGTTTGTCCGAACTGATTGATATCTTTTTTGTGTTGTCTTCCGCCTTGTGGGGGAAGATGACTTGGGAAAGTATTTTCGTATCAAAATCTTTACATGATTATTGGCGTCGTGGATTGATTGATTCCGAAAGCGGTTTCGGTTTAGCATCTTTGCGGTGATGGAGGAAAACTTTTGGATGAAACGTACGACGCTTAAAGATCTGGCCAGGTCGCTTGAGCTTACTGAGGGGACGGTGTCGCGGGCGCTTAATGGGTACTCTGATATTAGTCTGAGAACGGTTGAGCGGGTGCAGGCTGCGGCGCAGCAGCTTGGTTATAAGCCTAATCAGAATGCTCGGCGGCTGGCTACGGGGGTGGCTGAAGCGGTGGCTTATGTAATTCCTCAGAATCATAGTTCACTGGCAGAGCCGTTTGTTTCGCAGCTGTTGCAGGGTCTTGATGAATCTGTGTCTGCACGAGGGTGGGATCTCTTAGTCTCGCACTCTCAAAGTGCTGAAGATGAATCTGAAAAAATACAAAAGCTGATCTCGTCGGGTCGGGTTGGCGGGGTTTTGCTTACTCGGCCTTTTCGCAACGATGCCAGAATAAAGTTACTGCAACAGGCGGGCTTTCCTTTTGTCGTGCATGGGCGCTCTGCCGAGAGTGATGACTACGCCTGGTACGACATAGATAATGAGTTAGCGATTACTACTGCTGTGCTTTACCTGCTTGAGCTGGGGCATGAGCGGATTGCTTTTATTGGTGCGCCTTTGTTCTACAACTTTGCGTATCAGCGCCTTGAAGGTTATAAGGCAGCGCTTGAGCAGCGGTTTATTCCTTATGATTCCTCGATTGTTGAAATTATAGAAATGCGGGACGATGCTGCGGAAAGTGCGGCGTCGAATCTTCTCGACTCTAACAACCCACCCACAGCATTTGTCTGTGTGTCTGATATGCAGGCGCTGGGTGTGCTTGCTGCCATCAGAACCCGGGGGCTTGTTGCGGGTGTAGATGTTTCTGTTATCGGCTATGACGGTTTGAATATAGGTCGTCATGCCAATCCGCCATTGACCACTATGGCACAACCACAAGTTCAATCCGGTCGGGAGCTTGGCGACATGTTGCTCGCCGTCATCGATGGTGATGAGCCGGCCCGACATCAGGTTTTGAAACGCGCAGAGCTTGTTCTGCGAAATACCGCTGGTCCTGTACGGGATCGAAAATACCACTAGTTGAAATAAGGATTTATCCCTATGTATAAATACAAGTTACTCTCGGCCGCTGTACTGGCGTCGGTAATCTCGATGCCGGTCAGTGCCGATTCAATAAAATTCTGGACCATGGAAATCCAACCGGAAAGAATGGCCATACAGGAAAAGCTGGCTGAAGGCTTTGAGGCAGCAACCGGGCATTCGGTTGAAGTGATTCCTGTTGAGGAAGCGGAGATTGCTACCAGAACTACGGCAGCATTTGCAGCAGGTGATTTACCTGATGTGCTGAATCACACGGTTCAACACTTACTGCCATTTGCAGAAGCAGGCGTTCTCGATACCGGTGCTGCAACGGATGTTGTAGAAAAATTGGGTGTAGACAGCTACGCTGCGGGTGCAGTGAATATGGCCAAGTCCGATGGTGAAATTGTATCTGTACCCACAGACGGATGGACGCAGCTTGTGGTTTATCGCTCTGATCTTTTCGAAGAAAATGGTTTAGCGCCACCGAAGACCTTTGCAGACATTGAAGCGGCTATTGGCAAGTTACACAATCCGCCTGAAATGTATGGTTTTGTTGCTGCGACTAAAATTGATGAGACCTACATGATGCAGCTGATTGAGCATATCTCTCTGGCTGCGGGTTACTCACCGGTCAATGATGATGGTTCTATTAACGAAGATACTTCAGCACTGAAAGAGGTTCTTGGCTTCTATAAAACTATTGCAGATGCCTCGCCGGAAGGTGAGTTGTTCTGGAAACAATCACGTGAACAGTATCTCGACGGGAAGGCAGCAATGATCATCTGGTCTCCGTCTTTACTTGATGAACTTGGTGGCTTGCGTGACAGTGCACCGGTAACTTATGCCTCTGATACCACCTCTAAAGAGCTTGCTGAAAAGACCGGTTTTGTAACTGTGTTTTCAGGTCCGGGTAACGAGGCCGGTGCCGCCTATGCAGACGTGCGATACCTTGGTATTACCGCCGATGCCAATACCGATGTAGCGTCAGCTTTTGTTGAGTATGTTGTCTCTGAAGGTTACGGTGACTGGTTGAGTCAGGCACCAGAGGGTAAGTTTCCGGTTCGTCGCGGTGCTGCTGCCGGTGATACACAGTACGAAGAGCTGTGGGCAACGCTGCCTGTAGGTGTTGATCGTAAAGCACCTCTTGGTGACATCTATCCTAAAAGTGTTATCGACGATATTGTTGCCGGTTTGTCTGTTGGCGACCGCTGGGGTGTTGAGTCAGGCAATCTGGCCACGGCATCGAAAATTGTTAATGCACGAGTAATGTCTCAGGTGATACGCCAGTTTGTAGATGGTGATCTTTCACTTGATGATGCAGCAGATATGATTGTTGAAAAGCACAAGGCGCTCTAAGCGCTGACAGTGTTTGTTATGAAAGATCGGCGGAGATATAAATCTCCGCCGTTTTTTTGTCTGCAAAAATGTCTATGATAGAAAGCACACCACCGAAAGGCCGTGGCCCGCTAAGTACAGGTGAAATGCGACTGGCGTATTCCATGATACTGCCAACGTTGCTGATCGTGCTGTCTATTGTTTTGCTGCCATTGCTGGCCAATTTCTGGATAAGCTTTAAGCCGGTTGAGCTTGGTGATTTAAGAGCGCCAACGATAAGAGCCAATGAACGGATCCGTCCTAAGCCTGTGGCTGCAGGAGATCAGGCAGAGATCAGTTACCGGTTGCGAAATTCTTCACCCAGTGGTGGCTTTGCTGACAGTCAGCTGACCGATACCATACCGGTTGGTCTGGATGTAACTGAGCTCGACAATCGCTGCACCATTGAAGGATTGAACCTGTCTTGTAATCTCGGCAACTTTGATCCGGGGCAACGCGAAACGTTAACCATTCCTGTTGTTGCAACGCAGGAATATATTGATGAGCCGGTCGACCCCAGATCAAGCAAGCCTGTAAT
>CAZQKJ010000498.1:0-3237 GCA_964593315.1 uncultured Granulosicoccaceae bacterium | reverse complement strand
CCCCAATGTGTCGTTAACCATTTCGCGTACTTCCATAATTTGACGCGGGTAAGCCCGCTGCTCACCATTCACTTCGATGCCGAAGACGATGTCATCATCGCTCAGCCAGGTGGCTTCTTGAACGCTGCTGACTTTAGGGTTGTCTATGGCGGGTATGCAATTGCACGGTGGGTCTGTTGTGTTATGTGGCCGGTTGTCGATTGGCAGGCCACCCCATGACACTAGACTCCAGTCAATGTTTCCTTCAATAAAGAGATTCTCCCAACCGTGTTGAAAGTTGGTGAACAGTGTGCGCTTGACTAACAGGTATTCGGGATAAGCGGGAATATCCCATGCGATGAGGTGGTCTGTGAGTTCAACCCACTGATTGTCGGTTTGCCATTCTATGTCCAGAAGAGTCGCTGCGGCCGCAGTGAGCTCATCATGGAGCTCTCTTTGCCAGGTAAAGTGCAACAGATCGCTAATTACCCATGCAATACGGGGGTCTTTTGCTTCGACAAGTTGTGCCAATGCTTTGGATTGATCTGCTCCCCAGGTTGATCGAGATACACTGCCTATGGGTGCTATCCTGCCGGAAAAAGCAACCCTGACTGCCTTTTTTAGTGGAACGGTTAGTGGGCCTTCCGGAACGACTGGTGGTGCGCCATAGCGTTCGATAACGTAATCAGGCAGTGGATTATTTTCCGCAGTGCTTAGCACAGGCAGCCCGAGGAGAAAGAGCAAAGCCCACGCCATTAAAAATCTACTGGTAGGATACGCACTTGAGACTCTATTGCTATTGCCATAGCACTATTTGATTTCTTTTTTAGCATTCAACAATAGCACGACTGTGGTGCTGCACTACACAAACAGAACCGTAACTTGTTGCTTAAGAAACCACCTTTATTGTCATGGTGTTAGTGGGTGATTCGCCGAGCATCTCTGTGTGTGGTGAGGGCAGGCTTCCAGCCAGCGGCGCATACGCCCTTAGTAATAGTCAAAAATGAGGTTGCGCCAGAGGGTAATGGCCGTAATCTCACTGTTGCCAATTGTCCACGGGGTTTTGGACTGAAATATGCGTCGCGTAGTCACGATGAACGGGTTATCTGGCGATTGAGAGGTTTGAAAATAACGCATGATTATTAAGTATCTCCTTGCACTTTTCTTACTCACCGGTGCCCATATTTCGTCAGCTCAGTTTGTGCCGACTGTCTTTGCCACAGTCAGTCTGTCAACGCAGAGTGATCCTGTAGAAGCGGGTTCGCCATTAAGCTTAACAGTTTCTGTGGCCAATACCTCGCCTGCGTTTGTCGCCACAGGTGTCTCTGTGGAGATACAAATACCTGCAGGAACAAGTGATGTTGTTAGTTCTGATTGCATAGAAAGAGAGGCAAACATATTAGTTTGTCCGTTGGCTGAACTGAGTGCTGATGGGACAATTGAATTCGATATCACAGCAACACTGAATGCCGAAGGACATAACCAGTTTGTTGCGCTTCTGTCGGGCGATAATCTAGTAGAGCACCGCAACACTTCAGATAGTGAGATTGTATTTGTAGAAGTAGATGAGCCAAGTCAACTACCTGTTAATCTTGCTGTGGAGATCAGTGAGATTGATGAGTCTGTTTCTCTGAGCGATCCGTCTAATCAGGTAACAGTAACTGTGCATAATCTGTCAAATGTGAACACATCGGTTGCACCGCTTATAGAAACGATAATTCCTGAGAGTTACAGCTTTTTCTATGGTGACGACTGTTTAGCGTTGGCGCAAGTTGTTGCTTGCAGATTCGCAATGCTAGCCCCGGGTGACTCATCAGCAATAACATTTTTGCTGGATCAAAATGATGTTGATAATGAGGCAACAGTTATTACCAGTGTGTCTTCTACGCAGCCTGAACTGGATCCAGTTGATAACGTCACACAAGTAATCACATCGATTACACCTTTCGAGATACTGTGTGGTGCATCGAATCCGGCTTGCAGCGGTGCTGGTGATTCAAATCTGGTCACCGCACCGGATACAGATGAAGAGTCAGAAGCAATAGTAGATCCGATAGCCCATACAACAGCCCATACAACAGATAATACAACAACGATTGAATCAACGCCCGTAGCATCAGAGGCAAACTCGGGTGGTGGTGTTATTGGTCTATTGGTCCCGATACTGATTGCAATAGTACGACGGCGCCTTAGTCTTTAATTGAAGTGTATTTTCTATACAGAAAAGTTGCGAACGATCTTCAGTATTTGTTCTGCAAGACTCTTCGTTGCTGGTTCTAACCTGGCGTGCATGATCTGAGGGAGATCGAGCTTCAATCCATTACTTAATTGGTGTGATTGGATAAAATTCTTGCAGATCACCTATATCGAAGTAACCGACAATGCTTGTTGCTTCCGCCGGATTCTGATCCTGTCGCGTGTAAGTAGATAGTCACACAGTGGATTGTGATTGATATTGTGGCTGCCAAAGCCTGGCATGTTTTAGGGCGCAATCTGCGCTAATCTTGTTACACATAATCTGTTAATCAAGCTCCACTGAATTGATAAATTCCATAAAGAGAAAGTCCTTAAATATTCTCTCAATGTATGTATCGAATGATCTGTTCATGCTCAATCATGGCGCATCGCTTTACTAAGGATTCATGGTCTTTGGCCGCGCTTAACTGCTAATAATTATTTCACGTGTCACATAGGGTGGCTGTGCGGACACTTAATTAGTGTGAATTGAGACTTGCCGCACAAGTGTCACAGCGAATTACACATTGATCTGACACAGTCGTACGCGGCAATCGTATTGAGAATGCGACACTCCGTGTGTAGTTCTATTGGTATTTTGTTTGGAATAATGTTTTATGAAATTAGTTAAGTGTATTTCAATGTGTTCGCTGGGCGTTATCAGTCTATGTACATTTGCGTCAGTGGTGCAGGCACAGACCTTAAGCATACAGTCAGCGACTGGATCAGGGTCTCACCCGAGCTTTCAGCCGTCCAATGCGATTGATGGCAATACCGCGTTCAGGTCACGCTGGGCCGGTCAGGGGTCTCCAGAAGAACTCAGGCTTGATCTCGGTTCTAATCGAACCGTTGACGATGTTCAGAAGCCTGGGGTCGTGGAGACACACGCACATATCGGTTCGAGATTGCTGGTCGCTCAGGCACGAGTGGTAGCTGGACTACCATATTCACAGGGACCAGCAGCGGTAATACCGCTGATCTGGAAAACTATCTGGATATGGATAGAGATGCGTGGAGTTAGCG
>CAZQKJ010000497.1:0-3239 GCA_964593315.1 uncultured Granulosicoccaceae bacterium | reverse complement strand
ATCGATCCCAACCAAACTCTATACCATCAAGCACATAGGGCTCTGATACGACAAAGTTGATTGCATCAAAAAGATCCGGAGTACGCAAATCCGTACCGACCGCAACACCGTCTATCTCTACATAGTCAAAGTGACGCTCATAGCTTACTGCTTCCGACAAATCGAGCCCTGACAACATTAACGATTTGGCAGCGTATTCTTCATAGCCCAGTCGACCCTCCTGAAGATAACGCGTCTCATTATTCTCTCCGACATCGGCACCTACCATTTCTGCATCACGATAGATTGCATCGATATCCCAGTTTGATAATACCTTACTGACAAGATCAGTGTAGTCAGGGTAGTTCCAAACCAGCACATTGAACGGCACCATCACTCGACCAATATCGATGGCAGACCAACCCACTCCTTGTTCAGTCGGTTTGTTTTCATAAGTGGTCATTGAAGCAGTGGTGGTGCTGTAGGCTTTATTGGGCAAACGATTTTCAAATAACGGAATATTGGCCAGCGTATCGAGTAAAGGGCGCAATCTGCTGTCAAACTCGGAGGCCGAAATAATCTCGAGATCTCTGGCGGATAGCAGTGCTAATAGGTAGGAGGATGTATCCCAGAGCGTCGCCGAGGTATACCCGTCTACAGAGTTAACCAGACCAGTCCCTGCGATGGTGTTATTGCGAAAATATGTCCACGCAACTTTGGCCATCTCAAGCTCTGCTGAATTTAAATCACGATGCACCCGTAGCGGGATATCATCAGGTGCGATCAAATTTATTGGACTGCTAGTCACAAAGGAATTGCCGTTCTCAGGTTGCCATTGTTCCAGACCATACACGGTACCAAACGCAAGCGTAATACCGATCAGAAAAACAATGCTTCCGCGCGCTTTGCGCAAGCCATCTTTAAATAGACTCATGCTGCCTTCCTTATATCAGGTTCCAATTCAGCTTGCCTGTTATCGTCTGCCTGCTCACTGTCAATTGGAGCCCACACAGATGAGTACACCATGCCACTCATTGCCAGAATATTGATAAAGCCCCAAAATGTATTCAAGAAGAGTCCGTCAAACCCATAGGCACGCACCCCCATAAAATACATCGACCACGCATACACCAAAGCACCAGTCGTTACGATCATCACAGCAAGCTGTGGCCATACCAAATGCAGAAACAATCCGTCCTGACGTGATTTCGGTGTCACGGGGAAGCTGATTTTCTTTCCACGTGCGACTGTCCAGAGTGCTTTTAGATTGATCGGGAAAAACGCAAGATAACTGAATTTAGACTTAGTGGTGGCAAGACCCCACAGTGCCAACATAGAACCAAGTTCAGTCATAAATAGAAACGGGAATATGTGTTTATAGAAATCCACTGAATAGGCACTGACCGGCGCGACGGCGAACAACAAGTAGATAATGGGTGAAGCAAGAAATACGACATTCCAGATTGCGCCAAAGTACGACCACACGGTTGAACCATACAATATGCGTTGTGGAATACTCAGGCCTTTTCGAAATAAGAAATCATCATGTACTGCAATATCCAGCGTTCCACCCGCATATTTGAAACGTTGTATGGTCCAGGTGAGAAGGTCTTGCGGAGATAACATCTTGGACTCCACTTCCGGATGCATCACAGACTTCCAGTTACGGGTGGTATCTGAATGCAGCTCTATTGAGGTATAAATATCCTCAGATACATGGAATTTATAGGGTGTGAACTCTTTCTCAAGTAGAGTTTGTTGGGCAATATGACTGACCAGATCATTATCGGTATCCGCTTCGCCGGTGATTTTTCTTAGCCGCTCGCTGCGCTTTTTTGCCTCAAAATTTACGGCACTGCCAAAGTTTACCAATGCGGTGCTCATGGTGGCTTCACGCCGATGTACCGAGCCGGCACCACAGCAGAAGGACGCATTTGCCCAATTTCGTCGACGCTGAATCACGTCATAAAACATCTTGGGATCATTCACATACGGATCTTCACCCATGGCGACATCGCCAAAAACCTTTCTAAAGGCCCGACCGGCAATTTCTCCGGGCTTACCAAAGCGTGATAGCACTGATGCGACGGGCTGTGCATCCGGCAGATCAAAAAACCACTGAGGCGTTTGAACCCAGGCAACATCAGGATCGGTGAAATATCCAAGTGTATGCGAAAGCAGAGTCGGGAACGGTCTTGTGTCTGCATCACAAATAACGATGAAGTCACCAACCGTCTGCTCCATCGCATTTCGTAAGTTACCCGCCTTAAATCCAATATTGTTATCGCGGGTCAGATAATTACAACCGAGCTCTGTAGCAAGTTCTCGCATAGATGGACGATTACCATCATCGAGAACATGAATCCGTATTTCAATAGCGTGCGGATAAGTTATCCGCTTTGCATCTTCGAGACTGAGGCGCACCAGCGACACATCTTCATCATAGGTCGGGAAGAAGATATCAACAGAAATCGGCCGCTTGATAACAGAGCTTTCAGTATCACTCTGACACTGACTTATACATTCTGGTGGAGGATTTTTTTCCGTATCGGCAACATGCCAGATGTTAAATATATAGAATAACAATCCTATATAGGCTCCAGTCTCCGCAAGCACCAGAGGAATCGAGAACCACAAGGCGTCAAAATTTAACGACGATGTCCAGCGCCACTGCAAATACCAGGCACCAGTAACCGCTGCAATAATAAGGCAGACCTGCGCGATCGAGTGTATGACCGGATTACTTTGCAACGGCGCGGGTGGTTGCCTGTGCTCATACTTTTCAAAGTAACGCGTCATTTCACTCACGAGTAGTCACACAATTTCAGCAGAGAGATCAAAGATTAGCTTGAATACGTTTTTATCCTTGACTCTTTGGTAACTCACTTTGTCGCAGGCAGATTTGATCAATTGTATTCCCCAGCCAGACTCTGGCAGATCACCAATACCGGTATCTATGTCAGGCATGCAAACATTATCGTTGGCGTACTCTCGTGCCAGTTCACTTGAAAGCGCCTCTCCGCCGGACGTTACAATCACATCAAAGTCACCACCTTTAAACTGACAATGAATCTCAATTAATGAATCAGTTTCACCGACACCAGAATAGCTAATGACATTGGTCAGCAATTCAACAACGGCGAGTTCAATTCTATTAACTGAGGGATGATGCTCTGTATCACCAATAACACATAAATGATGAACCAACTTTCCAACCACAGGAATCTGGCTGTTATCGTACTCTATGGATATTTTTATAT
>CAZQKJ010000496.1:0-3246 GCA_964593315.1 uncultured Granulosicoccaceae bacterium | reverse complement strand
AGCCTGTCGATAGTATGGTGATTGAAGTGACGACAACAGGCTCTGAAAAAGCGGCACTGGATCTGGCGTCACTGTTGCCCTTTAAAACTCAGCGGATACGTGTATCTGAAAATCAGTGGAAGCTATTGCATAACGCAAGTTTTACCGAACGGGAAAATGCAGAGGCAGCACTTGTTGAATTGATAGAGCAGGTTGAGGATCATGTCCCGGTAACGTCCGTTACCCCGTCTATGATGCTGCATATAGTGGAGCTGGAAGCGCTATTGCAGTCGATAAAATAGTGGTCAGGTTTTAAGCACTAATACACTCTGTTTATCACATTATAAATGGCGGTTATGGCTGCCATGAGTTTACTGGAAACGTACGCTTACCGTTCAATGGTTAAGGGTGGTAGTAGACAAGAAAGCTTGCGGTTTATCCGTGTAACTACCGCACACGAGGCCCGACTGCAGTGGAGTACTATAGGTTGCCACTTCCGCCTGTGATACCCGCCATAAATCATCCCTATGAGTTTGATCGGACAGTAAAACGAGCTGTTACAAAAAATTACCTGTGCGCAAGATAGGGTGGTGATGTATAACGGTAAAGTGGGTGCGATGAGTGGGAGGCTCCGGGTTGACCAAAGGTTGACCGTGAACCGAAGCCGATCAACTTAGAATAAGATTAAGAAAGGGGATAAGGAATGAATGATCTCAATGAAGTTATCGGGTTTGAAATCGGGTTGGTGGTTTTAGCGATAGCGCTCATCGGCATGCTGATTGGCTGGCTGCTCGGCCGATCGCGAGGATCCAAAGGCATCAGCCAGGTTCGCAACCGCTATGAGGGAGAGCTTCACCAGCGCGACCGAGAGATCCACAGACTCCGATCCAGAAGGCCTGTCAGAGATACCAGCGCTGACGGTCGTACCGGGTATGCCAAAGGGCAGCCGTCCGCCAGATCGCGTGAAGTCACGCGTGAAGTTAATCGTGGAGTTCCGGCCCCTGGTCATTCACGTAGCAGCGTAGAGTCTCGCAGTACATCTGATCTTGTAATGACCAGCGCTGCAACAATCAAGCGTCCACCGATCGCCACCTCTGGTGCAAACCGCGGTCAATCTGCGGGTGCGCGTTCCGAGGTGACTCAAAAAATTACCACCAGGCGCCCGGCCATTGGAGCACCCGGTAAATACTCGGTCGCCGCGAAAGATATTCGTGGTGACTCGGCTTCTTTGCGTGTTCAGGGTCCGGCTGCTGACTCAGCCGCTGATACTGGCAAGCTAAAGCAGGCCGTCGATGATGAAGCCTATGCCAAGGTAAAGGCCCTGGCCGCGCTTGGAGAGCGAGACCGCCAGCTGCAGTACTCGTACACACCACAACCCGCTCAGGTCACCACGACTGTGCGGCAGCCGGGACTGGACCGATACCAGAAAGAGCTGCAGCAGAAGAATTCTCAGGTCGATGATCTGCAACGTAAGGTTCGTGAGCTACTTGCCTCGCAGAGCACACAAACGCGCACCACCGAGACCGTCGGTCTTACCAGCGTCAAAGAACGTCAGCTGAAATCCAACATCGAGCAGGAGTCGTTTGAGAAAGTCAGAGCTTTTGCCGGATGGGGTGAGGCAGAAAGAAAACTCTCTTTGATGAGCGAGCCTACAGTCGATCCCGAGATTGCTCCATTGCGTCGTCGAGCTGAACAGCAGGACACCATCATTGCCGACTTGCGCAAGCGCCTTGAGGCGCAACAGTCACAGGCGGAGCGAGCGCGTCAGGAGGCCGAGCGTAAATTATCGATGGTTAAGCCGGTTGTGAAGCCAGCGCCGGACCCGGATATCGTACCGTTACGAAGACGCGCAGAACAACAGGACTCGATCATTGTCGATCTGCGCAAGCGGATAGAAAAGCAACAACTGCAACTCGATGACACTCGCCGTGACTACGACAAAAAGATCTCCAGTCGTGAAGCCGATCTGGCTACCTTGCGAGCCGAAATCAGTGCGCCGAATCCAGCTAACCAGGCTGAGGTGGATAGCTACAAGAGACAGGTTTCCGAGCTTGAGCATGCGAGTCAGAAACGGATCAAAGAATTCAATACAACGCTTGAGAATCGCAACAAGGAATACGACCAGCTTGGTCTGCGGCTCGAAGAGCTTCGCGGCCAGGTAGCTGACAGAGATGCTCAAATCACCCGACTCAAGACTGATATTGAAAAACAAAATTCTTTAAAGTCATCGCTGGATGCCGAGCTCAACAAGCACCGCGAACAGGTGGGTGCTCTGCAGGTGGACCTCAAAGAACGTGATGGTGACATTGTTCGCCTTAAAGCGGTGACAGCAGACCTTGAAAGCTCAAAGGGCGAAGTCCGTGGCATGGAAGAGAAGCTTTCCTTGTTTACGCGCAATACAGAAGAATCTGCCAAAAAGTATGAAGGTGTGATCAACAACCAGAGAATCCGGATTGAAGAACTAGAAGCACGCCAGGTAGATTTACAAGCACAGGTCAAAGACAGTGAGAGTAAATTCACCACCGTCACCGCTGATGTCAACCGCTTCCGTACTGAAATTTCTGGTAAAGATACAGAACTCGGCAAGCTTCAAAAAGATCTGTCCTCATCGCAGAGTGAGTATGAAAAGTCACAGGCGGATATCACGAGGCTGCAGGGTTCTTTGTCAGCCAAAGATACAGAGCTGACTAATCTGAATGTAAAAATTAAGGACAGCCAGAATCAGTTTTCAACGCTTCAATCTGAACTCAAAACTACCACTGAGCGCGACAAGAAGCAGTTGGCTGAGTTGCAGGCACGCTTTGACAAAGAACAGAATCAGTACTCTATAGATATTAAAAAGCGAGATGCCGAGCTTGAAGAACTGCGTAAGAAAATAAGTTCTCTTGAGAAGCTTAAGAGTGAGCTCGAAAATCGCGATAGTGAGATTAAAACGCTGCAAGGCAAGCTGCAGGCATTGGAGTCCGAGAAGCAGGCGCTCACCAAAGCACGTGATGAGCATCTTGCCAACCTTAAAAAGGCGCAGCAGGAGGTTGATACACTAAGGCCGTTTAAAAAGCAGGCAGAAGAACGTGCTGCTGAAATCAAAACGCTACAGTCTAAACTGCAAAGTATTGAGTCTGAAAAAGCAGCGGCAATCAAAGCACGCGATGAACACCTTGCCAACCTTAAGAAGGCGCAGCAGGAGGTTGATACATTAAGGCCGTTTAAAAAGCAGGCAGAAGAACGTGCTGCTGAAATCAAAACGCTGCAGTCTAAACTGCAAAG
>CAZQKJ010000495.1:0-3249 GCA_964593315.1 uncultured Granulosicoccaceae bacterium | reverse complement strand
ACCCCAACCTTGGCAAGGTTGTGCTCTACCAACTGAGCTATTCCCGCGCGAGCCGTGAATTATCGGCTGAGATTGAAATTCTGTCAAGCAAAGCATTCATTCTGATGGCGGGATTGAGTGAATTTTTGCGGGCGGGTGGGCCACTCCAGAGACGCCTGCGTTCGAGATTTGCCTGTGACTGCAGATCTGGCAGTTTTGACGCTGCTGACGGTCAATAAAATGACGACATAGTTATCATTCAGTTTGCTACCGGGTTCGCATAAAGAATCGCCATCTTCTGCCGGTTGTTGTTCAAGTCAATTACAGAATTGTCCGTTATCTGTTGAATAAATCACGATAAATTGGATTCTGCAATGCGTTCAGGCTTAATGGCTTCAGCGGTAGCACTGTTGGTACTGTCCGCTTGCGATAGCGGTAGTCCGCTGCAGCCGGATGCGGCCACTCTAGAGGCCCAGCGGGCCGAGCAAAATGCTCCTTATATACCGGCCGCTGAGCCACCCGTACTCGGCGCAGCCACCGGAAGCCCGGCAGAGATTGGTACCTGGGGGCCGGTGCTGGACTGGCCGCATGTGGCTGTGTCCATGGCGACTCTACCCAATGGTCAGGTCCTGACTTACTCCGGTTCCGAGCGTCGCACCTGGCCGACGACCGAGCAAACCTACAGCGCGATCTGGGATCCGGTTAGTGGTGCCTTTGAGGAAAATCTGCACCAGGGTCACAATATGTTTTGTGCCGCGATGTCGATGACATCGGACGGCAAGGTATTGGTTAACGGGGGCGCAATCAGGGCAACAGCCCGTGGACCACTTTGTTCGACTACAGCAACAATGAATGGCAAACCGTAGAGAACATGGCGAGCGGGGGACGATGGTACCCGACTAGCCTGGCTACCGGTGATGGCAAAGTGATGACCGCTATGGGTACCTCGACCAATACCCGCAACCCGGACCTTTGGGATCCCGATACGGGTTGGCGCGTGCTTAATGGTATCGACTTTCTTAGCATGCGACAGCGTAACAATGAATTCGGTCGTGACAACTCATGGCCACTACTGAGCATTGCACCGAACGGCAATATATTTCACTACTGGAATACAGTAGAGAACCATATGATCAGCCCGATGGGTAATGGTGAAGTGCGTGCCAACGTACCAACCACCGATGGTGACGATCATGCAGGTGGTGTACACCTGACTTATGACATCGGCAAGATGTTGTCCACTGGTCGTAACGATGGCAGCTGGGGTGGTAATGCCACTGGTGCTGCCAGTGATGCGTTTACCATTGATCTAAACGGTTCAGTGCCAGATATTCGTGCGACCAGCAGCATGGCACATAAGCGTAAGTTCCATCAGTTGATTCCGCTGCCAACTGGAGAAGTATTGGTAGTGGGTGGGAATACTACCGGTACCAAGTTCGCAGATGCAGGTAGTGTTATGGAGCCTGAGATCTGGAATCCTGCAACGGGTCAGTGGCGCGGTATGGCCAATATGACCATACCTCGGGACTATCACTCCACTGCTATGTTGTTAACGGATGGCCGAGTGATCACCGCAGGCGGTGGTTATTCAGCTGGCAACCCGAATCTGGCGGGTACTCATCAGGATGCACAGATCTTCTCGCCACCTTACATGTATGCAGATGATGGATCACTGGCAGTACGACCTACCATTTCATCTGCCCAGGCAAGCGTTGATGCAGGAGATGCTTTGCAGGTAAATACTACGGGTGACATTGCCTACTTTAGTTTGATCCGTATGTCTGCGACGACGCATGCGGTTAATACGGATGCCAGATTTTACCGGCCTGAATTTTCAGCGGGTGCATCTAACCAGTTCACCGTGACCATTGATCAAAATCCGAATGTTAGTATTCCAGGTTACTGGATGCTTTTTGCTGTTGATAGTAGCGGTGTGCCTTCAGAAGCTCAGGTTATTCGCGTGACAGCGCTTGATACACGACTTGAAAATCTTGCCTTGCAAGGTACTGCCAGTCAGTCTTCGCTTTTTTCAAACCGTGCAGAATTCATCGCGTCGAATGCCATTGATGGTGACCTTAGCGGTACGGTAGCATCGGGTTCAATTACCCACACTAACAATGAAGCTCAGGCGTGGTGGGAGATTGATCTGGGCCGAGTGGTAGACATAGACACAATTAGAGTCTGGAACCGCACGGATTGTTGTAGTGAGCGTTTATCAGACTTCCATGTGATGGTGTCCGATGATACGTTTGTTTCAGAAGATCTCAACGCGACACTGCAACAGTCAGGTGTTGTGGATTTTCATACACCGGGTACTGCTGGCACACAAACCGATATAAAAGTTGACGCAAGAGGACGCTACGTCAGAGTGCAATTGGCTGGAGCCAATCCGTTGCAACTGGCTGAAGTACAGATATTTGGAACTGGCAGAACCGATCTGAGCAATCTGGCTGAGGCGGGAACCGCCAGTCAGTCTTCTTTGTTTAGCCCATCTTATCCTGCGAGTCGAGCAATCGATGGCAGCACTGACGGATTTAATTCTACTCGCAGTCGCACGATTGGTGGTAACGGTGGCGGTGAGTTCAGTATCTCTTGTGGCAATAGCGAAGTGCTGGCCGGGGTTTACGGTTTCACCGGTACTTATGTCAATAGTGTTGGTGCACGATGTGTATCCGTTGATGCCAGTGGTAACTGGGTAGGACAACCTCGCGATACCGCTCTCACGGGATCTCCTAATGGGACCCCGTTTTCCAGTACTTGTCCTGCGGGTTGGGCGATCAATGGTTTTTCTGGTCGTGCAGATACTTTTGTTGATCAAATAGGTGTGCAGTGTCAAAAGCTCACCTCGGATAGCACCGCAGGGGGTATTGAACGTCAGCTTGCGAGTGTTGGACCTGACACAGGTACAGAGCAAGGTCCGTTTCTTTGTTCCACTACAGTGGCAACAGGATTAACCGGTCGTTCCGGTGGCTGGATGGATTCGTTCGGTCTGCAATGTCCGGCGGCCGGGCAGGGCATTATCAGTCATACAAAGAATGATGTGAATGCCTGGTGGGAGCTTGATCTTGGTAGTGTTGCAGAAATTGATTCTGTGGTTATCTGGAATCGCACTGATTGCTGCACCGAGCGCTTGTCGAATTTTTATCTGCTGGTATCTGATCAACCGTTTAATTCTAAAGGACTGGATAACACTCTTGCACAAGCTGGTGTATTCAGTGAGTTTGTATCGGGTGCTGCGAGTGAAACTACCGAGTTGGTTGTGGGTCGCAC
>CAZQKJ010000494.1:0-3264 GCA_964593315.1 uncultured Granulosicoccaceae bacterium | reverse complement strand
TCACGCACATAAGTGATCCTCGCTACGTCCCTGTTTCAGGATGGGCACTAGCTAGCAGGTGGCGCTCTGTATATCAATCAGGTTCTACAGGCTCACGAGTAATAACGAAAGATTCATTCAAAAACCACAATCCGCCGTGCTTGTTCACCGCCTCACGGGTTGCTTCAATGTATGAGTTATCAATCATTGCTTCATCGATCTGCTCGTCGGACATTTGCGCTACATACACTGCAGCATTCCACGCGGCCAGCAAGGCAGAAGTACCGATATTGGATATCTCTTCGGGCAATGAGTGCAGGCTGTACTTAAATAGCGCGTTCTCCTCTGCTGTAATACAACATTGCAGAGTACTTTGTTCACCAAGATGGACCTTCAGCGCTTCAATGATATCGTGACGCGGAGTTGGAAAAGGATTTTCAGCGGGCCAGATCTTACGAATAATTTCCATACCCGGGTCATATCCGGTCGATTGAACAACAACCATACGCCCATGAACATCGAGTGAATCAGCCATGGGTGCTAAAACGGTTTTCACTTTCTTGTCAGCCGGTGTTCGCGAACGGTACGGCTGAGCACAAATAACCAGGTCATAATAGGGCTCGGCAGGTACAGTGTCGGGGATCACTGAATCGAGAACAAACTTCTGATCCGCTCGATACAGGACCAGCATGGCAGGATTCACGTAAAGCGGATTTCCGGTTTTGGGACTTGGCCGCGTCTGCCAGCCTTCCCGAATCAAATCAGTCAGATCACGCAACTGACTGTCAAAGTGCTTTGCAGTGGTGCCTTTCAGGGCAATATCCCACCGTTTAAGATCTGGTTGCTCTTCAGGCTTTTGCGGATAGAGTTTAGCGGCCTCTGCGTAACGCATATTGGTAATAATCAAAACCATTTGCGGATGCTCAGCAAAACGGTCAGCCATTTTCTCAAGCCCGAGACGTACGTCCTCCATACTGATTTCTTTTGCCACCGCGAGAAAGGGTATTTCAGGAAAGCGATCATGCATGGCCCGTAATACGTGTGACATGACCGTCGCATCTCCCATACCTGCATCGAAAAAACGCAATGCCGGAGGTTTTGGTTTCAGCTTTTCCAGTTCTTCATTGATGCGCTGCGCGATAGCCCATTTTTCATCAGTGGTTGTCACAAACAGCAAGTATTTTTCACGGCTGTCGAAGAATCGGATCGGTTGTCCGGAATTTGCGCTGGCTTCAGTCATAAATCACCTGCTTCAAAGTTCAGTATCAAAGGGTATCGCCACAAAAGACTACCAAACACAGAGTGTAGTTCAGTTCTGTATACATCGGGTACAACATTGTGCAGAGCCACTTTTCCCTTTATACAAATCTTATCTTCTACGCTAACCCTCGCCACGCGATATTCTCTGGCTGAATCATGATATTCTCATCGCTGTTCTCACCAACCCGTTACCGGAACACCTTAAATCAAGTTCCATTCTACAGCGGTAACTCGAGCGCCAGTGTAATGCTCTCATATTTTGAAAAACTGACTTCAGCCTACCCCGTGGAGGATCCATCGACTCCGCCCGCCACACTGTTCGCGTTTGTCAGACACTATAGTCGCGGCATGGAGTGGCCACTGTGTGCAATTGTAGTACTGACAGCCTCTCTGGCCGTGCTCGAAGTGATGTTATTCGGATTCATGGGTCGACTGGTTGACTGGCTTTCCGAAAAAGATCCACAGACTTTTTTGGCTGAAGAAAGTACAACACTGTGGATGATGACTCTCGTATTACTGGTTGCAATGCCGTTGCTCACCTTGCTGCATACAGTCATCACTCATCAGACTCTATTAGGCAATTATCCGATGGCAATACGCTGGAAGGCGCACCGCTATTTGCTTAAGCAGAGTCTTTCTTTCTATCAAAATGATTTTGCCGGGCGTATTGCCACCAAGGTAATGCAGACCTCTTTGTCGGTAAGAGAAGCCGTCATGAAGCTGCTCGATGTATTTGTTTATGTCGTCGTGTACTTCACGTCAATGCTTGTCATTGTTTTTCAATCAAGCACCTGGCTGATGATACCGCTGTTTGTCTGGCTATGCCTATACATAGCGGCGCAATGTTATTTCATACCGCGTTTAAAGCGAGTTTCAACACTTCAAGCCGATGCACGGTCGCTGATGACTGGAAGGGTTGTTGACAGCTACACCAATATCACAACAGTGAAACTGTTTGCGCATACAGAAAGAGAAACCGAATACGCAAAAACAGCAATGGATGGATTTCTGCAAACGGTCTATCGGCAAATGCGCTTATCAACTGGTGTGGAGCTGACCGTTAACCTGCTTAACTATCTGCTCATATTCACTCTGGCTGCGACATCAATAGCACTGTGGCTAAATGATGCCATAACGATTGGCGCAATTGCCATTGCTATCAGTCTGGCACTGCGACTAAACGGTATGTCTCACTGGATCATGTGGGAGATGAGTGCCTTGTTCGAACACATCGGGACAACGATTGACGGCATCAATACCTTATCTAAACCCCTGACAGTAAAAGATCACCCTGCTGCCAAATCACTCACAGTTGATCGAGGCGAGATACGTTTTCAATCTGTTGATTTCAACTATGGCAGCGACGAACAGATTATCAAAGATCTAAATCTCACCATTGCAGCCGGTGAGAAAGTCGGTGTAGTCGGAAGGTCTGGTGCAGGTAAATCTACATTGGTAAATCTGTTATTGCGATTCCATGACGTGGAGGCCGGCGAAATTCTTATTGATGATCAAAACATCAGCAAAGTAACACAGAACAGTTTACGCACCAGTATTGGCATGGTGACACAGGATACCTCGCTACTTCACAGAACTGTTGCAGAGAACATTTTATACGGTAAGCCGGATGCCACTCATACACAAATGAAGCAGGCATCCATCAAGGCAGAGGCCCATGAGTTTATCGAAAAGCTCAGTGACCCGTTTGGCAACATGGGCTACGATGCACAGGTGGGTGAGCGTGGAGTTAAGTTGTCCGGAGGCCAAAGGCAACGCGTGGCTATCGCTCGAGTGCTGCTCAAAAACGCACCTATTCTGGTACTCGATGAAGCAACCGCTGCACTCGACTCAGAGGTAGAGGCTGCTATTCAACAGAGCTTTGATCAACTGATGCAGGGTAAAACCGTTATCGCGATTGCACACAGGTTATCTACAATTGCCGCCATGGACCGGTTGATTGTGATGGATCAGGGTCAGATCATCGAACAGGGATCTCACGAAGAACTGATAAAACTGAATGGGCTT
>CAZQKJ010000493.1:0-3267 GCA_964593315.1 uncultured Granulosicoccaceae bacterium | reverse complement strand
TTGTTGTTGTAGTACATCTGCGTTGTCTTCCGGTAGCAGCCGGAAGCCCCACTCAACGGTGGTAAATTCCGGAATGATGTTGTTAGCCGTGCCACCATGAATAATCCCCAGATCGACCGTGCTGTAGGGTGGGTCGAACTGACACTCCGGATTATGATTCTCAATTAGCTCCTGTTGCAGGGTTTCCAGGCGGGTGACTAACTTTGCTGCAGCCATAATTGAGTTGACACCTAGTCTTGGGTCACTTGAATGAGCGGGTTTTCCTTTTACTACCGTTTTAAAACTGCGTGAGCCTTTGTGGCCACCAATAATTTTCATTGATGTAGCTTCGCCTACAATCACAGCGCGAGGTAAGGGCAGATTATCGACAACATCTTTTAGCAAGCCGTGAACACCTATGCAGCCGACCTCCTCGTCATAGGTAAAGGCAAGATGGATAGGTATCTTCGGGTTCTGCTGTAAAAATTGCGGCACCATGGCGAGGCATACGGCTATGAAGCCTTTCATATCTACCACTCCGCGACCGTACAATTTACCGTCTGCCTGCCACATATCGAAAGGGTTTTTCGACCACTGCTGCCCATCTACCGGTACCACATCAAGGTGTCCGGATAAAACAATGCCGCCCTCGGTGTAAGATCCGATAGTGGCCCAGAGATTGGCTTTGGATTTCGTGTTGTCAAAGGTGATTCTGGATTCAATGCCAAGGTTATCCAGGTAGGATTGAATATGTTCTATCAGGGCAAGATTTGACTCACGGGAGGTGGTATCAAAGCTGATCAGTTCTTTCAGTATTGCGATACTGGATTTTAATATGTCGTTTCTATTCATGCTTTATGCTTTAGTTTGGATCGCCATTGATTGCAGGCTAGCTATCCAGCTCCGGTGATCGGCTTATCAATTCTTTCATTATCTCTGAGGTACCGCCGTAGATTCTCTGTACTCTTGAATCTGCATAGAGTTTTGCTACCGGGTACTCCCACATGTAGCCATAACCGCCATGAAGTTGCAGGCAAGTGTCTATCACTCTGTCTTGCATTTCTGTGAGCCACAATTTGCACATGGATGCCTGCTCTGTAGACAACACGCCCTTACCCTGAGCCGCTACACAACGATCAACGAAAGCCTCACCCACTTCAATATCAGTGCGAGCTTCGGCTAGTTTGTATTTAGTATTCTGAAATTCTGCAATGTTTTTTCCGAATGCTTTTCTATCCGCCACATATTGCACGGTATGTTCGTATGCGCTTTTTGCAGCACCCAGAGCAATCAGGCCGATCAACAATCGCTCGAATGGAAGCTCGGCCATCAGGATGTTCAGGCCGCGCCCTTCCTCACCGATTATATTGTCCACAGGCACTGCGACATCTTCAAAAAAGAGTTCTGCAATGTCTTGAGATTTTTGCCCCAGTTTTTCCAGGCTACGACCACGCTTGAAGCCCGCGCTGCTGCTGTCTACCAACAACAAGCTGAGACCACCGCGTTCGGCAGTGGGATCTGTGCGACAAACAACGGCAACTGCGTCTGCCATAATTCCATTAGTAATAAAAATTTTTGAACCGTTAAGGGTGTAGTGGTCGCCCTTGCGCTGTGCACGAGTTTTTATGCCTCGAAGATCAGAGCCTGCACCTGGTTCGGTCATGGCGACAGCGAACAACGCATCGCCATTAGCAGCTTTAGGAAGCCATGTGTCTTTCAATTTATCATTGCCATGGTGCAACAGGTAATAGGCGACAATATCGTGAACGCCAATGCCACCCATTCCGGCGACACCACAGCGACCTATCTCTTCGTAGATAACAGCCGCCATACGCATATCACCTTCTGTGCCCCCGTATGCTTCGGGTAGCATGCAGGACATGCCTCCTATTTCGCCAAGCTGATTCCAGATGATACGCTCAGCGTGGCCTTGTTTCTCCCAGTCATCAAGCTTTGGTAGCGCAAATTCTGCAAGGAAGCTGCGAATTTCATTGCGCAGGATTTCATGCTCGGGATCGTAAATTACGCGCTTGTATTGGGTCATAGAGGTTTCCTGCCGGAGCCTGGTGTTGCTATACCGCGTGGTGGTAAGCTCAACTAAGGGTTGAACTGCTGCCTGAGAGGCACCCTCTGGAACATGAATCGTCGTATGCTCACAATAACAAAACCAGTATGAGTTGTAAGCTGGTATGAAATCCGAAAGGTGATGCAATGACGGCTCTAAGTGATCAGATAAAAAGTGGCAACTTTGCGATGACGGCGGAGATCGTGCCGCCACTCGCAGCCACCAAAACACAGTTGCTTGAAGAGGCCGCAGTTTTGCGAGGCCTGGTACACGGAATTAATGTGACCGATGGTGCTGGTGCTTCAACAACCATGAGTAGTTTTGCGGCATCAGCGCTGCTGGCGGGTGATGGTCATGAGCCAGTACTACAAATCACGTGTCGTGATCGGAATCGTATTGCACTGACATCAGACCTGCTTGGCGCTGCAGCCCAGGGATGCTACAACCTGTTGATGCTGATGGGGGATGATCCTGCCAAAGGGGATCAGCCTGAAGCTAAGCCTGTTTTTGATCTCGACTCACGTCAGTTGATGGAAGTGGCAGCGAGCTTGCGTGACACTGGTGATCTGCCTTCCGGAAAATCAGTAAAAGTGCCGCCACCGTTTTTCGTTGGTGCGGCTGATATGCCTCTGGATCCTAAACCTGACTGGAAGCCCGAGGGTTTGCAAGCCAAGATAGATGCCGGTGCACAATTTGCGCAAACACAGTTTTGTTTCCAGCCAGAAGTAGCCGCACGCTACATAGGCAGACTCAAGGAAGAAGGCATCGCGGATCAAATAGGCATTCTTTTAGGTATTGGCCCGATCCTGTCTGCGAAGTCGGCCCGCTGGATGAATGAGAATCTTTATGGTGTAACCATCCCTGAAGAAACCATAAAGCGTCTGGAGCAAGCCAAAGATGCAAAAGCCGAGGGCAGAAAACTGTGCGCTGAGTTAATACAGCAATACCGCGAGATACCTGATCTTGCCGGTGTACACATTATGGCGCCTGCGCAAAAAACCGATGCGATTGCCGAGGCTATCGGTCTGGCGGGTTGAGATCGCTCGTTAACACTCGAGCGTGCCTGTTATCCAGGCGCGCTTTCTTCTGCTAGAGTATGTCTGAAGCACTGTGCAGCCGTGCGCTGTGGCAGCTATCGATACCTCGGGGCAGATCAGATGTGGCAGCTGATAAGAAAGAAGGCTAAGTCTTTTGGCGTAGTACTGGGCACTATCGTCGCGATC
>CAZQKJ010000492.1:0-3269 GCA_964593315.1 uncultured Granulosicoccaceae bacterium | reverse complement strand
AACAGCTTTTTGTTAATTCGGTAAGCTCGATGATGTCACTCCACAGGTATACTGTAAGCAATCAATCTCTTGATGTGTCTTTCAAATGACCAAGCTTGTCACTGTTTTAAATGGCCCCAATCTCAACCTGCTGGGCAAGCGGGAGCCGGAAATCTATGGCCACGATACACTGGAAGATGTAGAAAAAGAATGCAGTGAGCTCGCTGCGGCACTCGGGTTGAGCTGTCGTTTTCAGCAGTCGAATCATGAAGGCAAATTGATTGACTGGATTCATGATGCGCGTGAAGACAGTGCTGGCATAGTGATCAATCCCGGTGCCTATAGTCACACGTCTATCGGTATTCTGGATGCTCTCCAGGCTTTTGAAGGTGCGGTGATAGAGGTGCACATATCCAATATCCACAAGCGTGAAAGCTTCCGACACCACTCCTATGTTTCAATGCGCGCTGACGGCATCATTGTCGGTTGTGGTGTACAAGGTTACTCACTCGCTATCCAGCGCATGGGTAGCATGCTTCGGGAATAGCTCACGCTCTCTCGGAGTCAGATCGGTTACCGTCTCCGACCCGAGAAAGTGCCTTTAGGTTTTCGGTAACAGGTTCTCAGGGTCGTACAGTGGTTTGTAACCCACACCGGTCACTTTTAACGGGTATTGCTCACCGAAGTATTCCATCAGTAATTCCCGGCCTTCCGTACAGTATTCATAAGGCAGATAGGCCAGTGCGATATTCTTACCGACTGTCGGACCGTAGGCGATACTTGTGATAAAGGAACGCCTGCCAAGCGAGTCAATCAGGCTTTCACCGTTTGTGGGATCAATGATCGGGCTGGTGCCAACAGGATAGCGGGCAACGCCATTGGCATCGGTGTTTTTCTCCATGGTGAGCGTACACAGGTAGGCGGGTTGGTGCTCGCGATCTCTAAAGCTTAGATAGGATGCTTTGCCGTGAAAGTCGGCCGCTTTGACTTTTGGTCGGGCAAGGTCTGCCTCAAGCAGATTATATTCGGTCAGAAGATCTGCATTTTGAAGTCTCAGGCTCTTTTCAAGGCGCCGGCTATTGGCATAGGTTTCAATGCCGATTGGTGTGACCTTGACCGCTGCCAGTGCGTCCCAAACGGTTAAGCCATCGTTGTAGTCAAAGTGCAGTTCCCAGCCCTGCTCACCGACATAGGAAATTCTGAATGCTGCGACTTTTACGCCATTTATGGTGATGGTTTTAACTGCCATAAAAGGAAAATTGTCAGGGCTCAGTGCTTCGGGGTTATCGACAACTTTAGCGAGAGTCGAGCGTGCATTAGGCCCCCATAAACCAAGGCATGCAAAATCAGTCGTGCGATCTTCAATACTGACATCGGAATAACCGTGATCTTTACTGATACGTTGTAACCAGACGAGATCTCGCGCACCGGAGTCACCACCGTCCATTACCCGAAAATGATCGTCAGACAAGCGTATAACGGTGAGGTCAGCACGTACACCGCCCAGGTGATCAAGAAAGTGTGTGTACACACCTTTACCTGGCGGTGTGTCACCACCGACTTTGGCTACACAAGCATATTCCATCAAGGCCTCTGCATCCGGGCCTTGTACATCGATAATCGCAAAGTGCGATAGATTCACCATGCCCACATCTTCGCTAAGTTGCAGGTGTTCGGCGTTTGAGACTCGAAAGAAGTGTCGGTTATCCCACTCGGCAGCGCGTACTGGCACCTGGTCAGCAAATTTTTCTATCAGATGTTCGTTGCTTGCGTAACCATGCGCACGCTCCCAACCTGCGGCTTCCATAAAGTATGCACCGAGTGCTGCCTCGCGCTCATAAAATGGACTCCTGCGAATGCCTCGACCCTTGGTATAAGGTTCGCGGTTGTGTACTGCAGGGTTATATATTTTGAATGCTGTTTCATAGCAACGGTCGTGTATATATTGTTCTTCCTGCTGGAACGGATAGTAGCGAGCGACATCTATACCGCTGTGGTCGAGCTCGGTTTTACCGTCTGTCATCCAGTCTGCGATAACTTTTCCTGTACCGGGTCCGTCTTTTACCCACACGGATACTGCATACCAGAGTCCGCGGACATTAGCGGACTCACCCACAGAGGGTCCGCCATCAGCGGTTACCTGGAGCAAACCGTTAAACGATCTTTTTTCGTCAAAGCCCAGTTCACCGAGTATTGGTGTTAGCTCGATAGCGCGTTCAAGTGGTTCAATGATCTGTTCCATCTCAAGATCGCGTTGTGATGGTGATAGCCTTGCTTCTTCCTTTTCAAGCAGATCCCGTGGGTGACACATCCGTGGTTCTTTTTCTTCGTAGTAACCCCATTCGATCATGCCGCCTTCGGTAGTTTTCGGATCTCCGGTATCCCGCAGGTAGGCAGAGTTGCCCTGATCACGAAGCAGGGGGTAGCCGATGTCTTTTCCAGTACCTGCGAACTGTTCGTAAGGTCCAAACCACAACAGAGGGTGATCGACAGGCATGACGGGTAAATCTTCACCTGCCATGTTGGCGATAAGTCTGCCCCAAAGCCCTGCACATACCACGACATATTCAGCTTCGATATAGCCGCGACTGGTTTCAACACCGACGATGCGACCGTCAGCTATTTTTAAGCCAGTAGCCGGTGTATTGGCAAAGGTAACCAACTTACCGGTTTGTTCGGCTTCTTCTACCATTTCACCTGTCACTACTTGCGAGCGTGGTGTCACTAAGCCTGCGTCAGGATCCCACAATGCACCTTGAATCATATCTTCTTCAAGCAGTGGCATTTTCTCCTTTGCTTCCCTGGCGCTGATCATTTTTGCGTTGGTACCAAAAGCTTTGCCGGAGGCGACCTTACGCATGAGCTCTGCCATACGGTCATCGTCACCAACGCGTGCAACCTCGAGGCCGCCGACTTTCTCATAGCGCCCGCGCTTCTCATAGAAGTCGATACTGTACATAGTGGTGTAGCAAGTCATTTGATCGTGCGCTGTCGCATAACAAAAGTCAGAGGCGTGGGCAGTCGATCCAATGTCTGTCGGGATGGCTGATTTGTCTATACCGACAATATCCTCCCAGCCACGCTCGATCAGGTGATGCGCGACAGACGCCCCGACAATCCCACCGGTACCGATGATGACTACTTTCGCTTTGGCTGGAAATTTTGCCATGTGAATGACCCCGATTTGCCTGAATACTATGGATGTTATCGCGCAGGGCAGAGACGCACCCGGTGCTAATTGTACCTGCTGACATGGTTTCCACACTAGCTATTGTGTCTGGCTTAAATGC
>CAZQKJ010000491.1:0-3279 GCA_964593315.1 uncultured Granulosicoccaceae bacterium | reverse complement strand
GAAAAGCAGGAACACCCTCAGTGACACCAGCATTAATAATAATAGCCTCATCGAAATCATTCGTACTCTCAACCAGCGCACCGCTAGTCCAACTGTACATACTGTATTTCAGCTGTACAGGATCACCAAACGCGACAACATCTCCGGTACCTGCAGAGAGTGTGCGTCTTGCAGAGAACACAGGTAAATCGCCGCCTGGCACAGTAACAGTACCGACACTATCCCCGTCAACTAGCTGCACATCAGGGAAAGCAAAACCTGACTGAAGGACAGGGGCAGCAGTCTCGGTGACTGTCTCATCGCCGCTGCCGCTGCTGCCGCCGCATGCACTCAGTACAATAGCTGCGCCGGCAATCAGTGCAACCTTAGTAGTGAAGTTGGTATTCATTGTATAACCTCATTTATATTAGATTGACACGGGTGCCAGGCACCCGTGCACTATTCAATTGTCGATGCTATTTGACGATTGACGCCATTGGAGCCAGTGGCAACCAAACGTCTTCCATCAAAATTGAGCTGCCATCATGCTTCTTTGCTCGCGCAAAGAACTTATAATGTGACACAGCCAGTGAAGCGATTTCATGCGAAGCAAGTGTTGAGAGTTCACCTTCATCAACAATAGTATCGCTGTTCTTATCGATCCAGATAGCAAGCGAACCAAGCTCGTCACCGCTTATCTGGCCATCACTGTTTGCATCAAGAGTAGCCAGTTCCGCAAAGCCATCATCGTAGACGCCAGGTACGTTACCGAACATGTGATTTCCATCGATCTGTCCGCGGGCGTCAGCAGTAACCAGAATGCCAGCCGTTGGTCCAAACCACTGACCTATCGCGTCTTTGATGCCATCGCCATCTACATCCACTGAGTAGTTACCACTGATGCGATCTATGCGACCTTCGTTTTCAAGGTCAAGTGCAATAGGTGAGATAAGAGTTCGAATACATTCAGATGGTTGAGACTCTACGCCGTTTTCTATAGCAGATATAAAGTAGATTGATGTTTGATCAAACCCGTAAGCGGTACCATTCCACTCGATTTCATAATTACCAATCAATACGTCTGGAAATACTCTCGGGTTAACATCATTGCCTATGAGAAACTTATGAGTGGAGTCATCTGCGAATACGGTAGTGACTAACTCTCTGTTTATATCATAAAGGTTATAGCTGCTTGCAAAACCAAACTCATCTACACTGAATACGTCAACACCACCGGTATCGCTATCGCCTCGAGTTTCAATACGACAAAGTGGGGCATCTGGTGCGGCCGGTGGAGCGGGTGGAATAACCTCTATCAGCGTAATAAATATAGTCGCTGTATCGTATGATCCACATAGACCACGAATACCATACTCGATTGAATATTGACCGCGTGCGGTAGTACCAGAGACATCAAACGTTTGTGTGGCAGCATTATAGACTACTGATCCTGGTACATTGTGCCCGAGTAGATCTACTTCGCTTACACCGTTTTGACAGGCGAGATCATTATCGAGAAAAGACACACTGAAATTCTCACCAACAAAGCGCTGTGCCATGTCGTTATTCGCTATGGTCGGCTCAAGGACAACAGGTAGCGGCGCATACCCTGCATTCACTTGATCGATAGTACACGCAGAATCGGCGGTGGTATTGGAATCACCTGGCAGAGAAAACGTAGCAGTCATGCCATCTGAATTAATGTAGCTGGTACCTGGAGCAGGTGTACCTGATGCTACTGTTGGCTCATGACCGTCAGGTGTTGTAAACATAACGGTGTAGTCACCCGCAGCTAAACTACCAAAAACATACCGTCCATCCGCAGTCTCTAAAGACTTGATTTGCTTGCCGCTTCCATCAAGGAGTTTTGCCCGTACGTTTCCGATTAGAGCATCACCCGCATTCGCAACACCGTCTGTGTTATTGTCCACCCAGCTATAACCACATACTACGTAGTCAGCAGGCGGTACAACCGGAGGAATTGCAACAAATGGTGCGTCGATATTTACGACATCCGGAGTGGCTTCTGTCAGGCATATTTCATTTGTGACACCTGCGTCATTTGCATCGTTATCTCCGCCGATAGCGCCAAATTTTAATGTAGGGTCAGCTGGAGTAAATGTAACTGTGTAGCAAGCATCGATATCCAGTGCACCAAAGTAGTAAGACCCATCTATTGCAGTAGTCGTCTGCTCTAGAATAACGCCGCCTGATTGCAGAACAACCGAAGACCCATGCACTGCGGGCTCTGAAGTCGTGTACAGCGAATCACCGTTTTTATCAAACCAGGTGATACCCGCTATAGATCCTTTCGTGGGTTCAGGTTTAGGTGTAGAGTCAATTAGTACACAATCTTGAAAGCCTGAACCAGGCTCACCGTAAATACCGATCGCAGCCACCGCTGTATTCGCTGGCGCGTCCAGAGTTACTGAGTACCCGCCGGTTGCATCCTCATGTATTTCAGTGGTTTGAGTGGCGAGTGTCGTATCGCTGGTATCCAAAAACGCCAACGTAATACTGGCGAATTTCACCGCAACGACGCCACAAGACATTTTATAGGTAGTACCACTTATTGCCGGTGTAGTCCGGAAAGCACATAACCCGGCGTTCAGGTTTGAAATATCAATACCAGTGGAATCAGAATCACATACTGTCCACGGGGTGGTCTGCTTTGAACCGGTAATAAGATCATCTTTCACTATTTCAGAAGCGAAAGAAGACGATGCAATCAGGAGACTGCCAATCGCAACCCCCTGTATAGCTGGTTTAACAATCATGTTCATCTTGTTCATTGGATTCCTATACGCCTGTGGCATTTGACTGACTTATTGATACGCACTTTTTTTCTGCGCCGTCCCAGCAGCTAACGGCGGGAAAAAAAATTTCTAATCATTAATGCAGATGACGAAATAACCTACAGAATGACCAATCGTTGGTTTTCTCGAAATATGAGATGTAGTTTGTTTTTTGTACTGGTATGCGTACGGCTAATTGTGTATTTATGCAAAATCCTGATGAGTTTTATAGCTCTGGATACCTTTAAAAAACAGAGAGCTAGCCTGCATTATTCATGAAGATTCGGCATCCAGTGGCGATATCGCTAAACAGGTTTAATTTACATTGAACACTGTGTAGGCAGGGCCAAGACCAAATTGAAGGGTCGCCTTATGAATAATGCAGGCTACAGAACCGTTGTCTCTCTCCAGATCATCTTAAACCGGGAATTAATAACTTCTGTAAATACCGATACATTCGTCTGACAGACAGCATACAAAGGAGAGACAGCACGCTGAACCAGGA
>CAZQKJ010000490.1:0-3280 GCA_964593315.1 uncultured Granulosicoccaceae bacterium | reverse complement strand
CCCTTACCCTGAGTGTAGGGCTCCAGTGCGTCAGGTTGTTCGGCAATATTAATCACTTTATCAGCGCCGCACTGGCTCGCAATCGATAGTGCATTGTCAGCAAGATCGGTAGCGATAATTTCAGTGGCACCGGCACAACGTGCGGCGATAATCGATAACACACCAATAGGCCCACAACCGGTTACCAACACTTTTTTACCTAACAGGTTACCCGCGCGTTTGGTGGCATGCAGTGTTACCGAGAATGGTTCGGCCAATGCGGCTTCACCGGCAGACAGATTTTCGGCTCGAACACATTGCGATACCTTAGCGGTTAACTGTTGTTGAAATGCACCCTGTATATGGGGGAACGGCATCGCAGAACCGTAGAAGCGCATATTTTCACAGTGATTATGTTGGCCGACAACACAATACGAGCAGGTATAGCAAGGGCGGGAAGGGGAGACCGCGACTAAATCGCCCACCTTAAAATCATGTTTGCCATTACCGGTGTCCCTTACGATGCCGGCCACTTCGTGTCCGAGAATCATGGGTTCTTTCAGCTTCACCGGTCCAAAGCCACCATGGTTGTAGTAATGCAGGTCTGAACCACACACGCCACCAACAGCAGTGTCAATCACCAGTTCGTCTGGTTCCGGTGCGGGTGACTCACGCTCCTCAAGTCTTAAGTCCAGTGGTGCGTGTATAACTAGGGCTTTCATTCGTTATCCATTGATAGGTCTGGGGAACAGTTAGTGTCGTTGCAGCAAGTTCCAGCGCGGCTTGGAAGAACTGCGATCTGGTTTTGGGCTCAGTAGAATTAAGTCAGAGTCGCTGTGGTCCGTCATCAGTGTGCTCGTGAATTTTTAAAATGCCTGACGAAATAAAGCATGATCTCGGCAGGGCACTGTAAGATCAGCCCTGCGCGAGTATTATCGCCATTTTGTGGACGGCAATAGTAAAATTAAGCTTGAGGTTCGTCATGTGGAGTGAGTATAATGTTACCGATAACATAAATCACCAACTATTTCATATTACCGTACTAAGGTGGGTGACATTCTTTTGCGCCTGACCTTCGGAGACTACAGATGACGCAGGGCATTAAACTATTTGATCTGACCGGCAAGAGAGCGCTGATTACAGGATCAAGTCAGGGTATCGGGCTGACCCTCGCACGTGGTTTGGGTGAGGCCGGTGCTACTGTTGTGATAAACGGTCGCGATGAAACAAAGTTGGCAAGTGCTGCAGAATCACTACTAAAACAGGGTATTGTGGTTGAACAGTTACCTTTTGATGTCACCAGTCATGAGGCGGCAAGTGAGGCAGTTTCAAGAGCGGTGCAGGATTTTGGCGATATTAACATCCTGATAAACAATGCAGGTATGCAACACCGAACTCCGCTGGAAGACTTTGATCCTGTTATGTTCAACAAGCTGCTGCAAACCAACATTGCATCGGTGTTTAATGTGGGTCAGGCGGTGGCAAAGCACATGATCACCCGTGGTGACGGTAAGATCATAAATATTGCGTCGGTACAGACAGCGCTGGCAAGACCCGGCATCGCGCCATACACCACCACTAAGGGCGCTGTTGCAAACCTCACAAAGGGCATGGCGACCGACTGGGCGCAGTATGGTCTTCAGGTAAACGCAATAGCACCTGGTTACTTTGACACTCCGTTGAATGCGGCTCTTGTGCAAGATGCAGACTTCAGTGCCTGGCTTGAAAAACGTACACCAGCCGGTCGTTGGGGGCAATTGCCTGAGTTGATCGGTGCGAGTATTTTCTTAAGCTCTGACGCATCAAGTTTTATTAATGGTCATACGTTGTTTGTTGACGGAGGCATTACCGCTTGTCTGTAAAGACTGCAAAGCACGCGACACATCTTATAGTGGTAATGGGTACAACCGGTTGTGGGAAATCCACAACCGGTACAGCGCTTGCCGCGGTACTCGATGCAACCTATCTGGAAGGGGATGATTACCATTCCCTTCAAAATAAGGAAAAAATGAGTGCAGGTACAGCACTCACCGATACAGATAGATGGCCCTGGCTAAAGACTCTGGCTCAGGCGATGGCAGAGCAAAGCGGTATAACAGTCACCAGTTGCTCTTCTTTAAAAAAGAGTTATCGAAGGTATATCAGTGACAACGCACGAGAACCCGTATTGTTTGTGCATTTAAATGGCTCTAAAGAGACAATAGCAAAAAGGCTAGCGGCACGTCAGGACCATTTTATGGATACCGGTTTGCTGGATAGTCAATTGGCAACACTTGAGCCTCTTGAGAAAGATGAATACGGGTTTACAGTAAACATCGATCAATCAGTAGCACAAATCGTCGCGAGCATTGTTAGTCAATTGCCGTAGTGATGCTTGTACGCATTCAGTAAAAAGTGATTGTCGTTCCTCGCCAGCTGTAAAAATAACACTTGCAATAATTTTTCGGTTTTAGTTTAATAATCGGTAAAAATGATACCGGTAACATTTTTCATGAACAAGATGATTATTTTCAGATTTGCGTCCGTACAGAAGGTTTTCAGGGCCTAGATATGCCATCGATTTCTCTCGACAATCTGACCAAGTCCTACGGCAAGTTTGAAGTGCTGCATGGCATCGATCTGGATATGTCTGACGCGGAATTTACTGTTCTTGTCGGTCCCTCCGGATGTGGTAAATCTACAACGCTCAGAATGATAGCGGGACTTGAGTCCGTAACCTCCGGTGAAATCTTCATTGACGGTAAGCCGGTCAGTAAGCTCGAGCCGAAAGAGCGTGATCTGGCTATGGTGTTCCAGGACTACGCCTTGTACCCGCACATGAACGTGGCGAAGAACATGTCATTTGCGCTCAGACTCGAGAAGCGTCCCAAAAAAGAGATAAAGGCAAAGGTTGATGAAGTAACTGATATTTTAGGGCTAACTGAATTTCTGCACCGAAAGCCCGCGGAGTTATCCGGTGGGCAGCGCCAGAGGGTGGCGATGGGTCGCGCCTTGACTCGCGATAGCTCGACTTTCCTTTTTGATGAGCCGCTTTCTAATCTCGATGCAAAGTTACGTACTCAAATGCGTGCCGAGCTTGCGATGATGCGCCAGCGGGTCAGGAAAAACATGATCTATGTCACCCATGATCAGATAGAAGCAATGACTCTGGCTGATCGCATCGTAGTCATGAATGGTGGTTACATTCAACAGCAGGGTATACCGGAAGAGTTGTTCAAACGTCCCGCGAATAAGTTCGTAGCCGGATTCCTGGGTACGCCTCCAATGAGCTTCCTCAAAGCAAGTGTGCAGCGTAATGGTG
>CAZQKJ010000489.1:0-3323 GCA_964593315.1 uncultured Granulosicoccaceae bacterium | reverse complement strand
ACAGCACAGACTGTGCACATAGATACGCTTGCAACTCGCTCAGCGACTCTACCCGGTAGATTGAATTGTTGCTCCCGACCAATGCTGCGGCTAATGATCCATTACCCAACAAGATGAGTGGAGACCCACCATGTGCAATAGAGGGATACGGAATCATTATGCTATCGACTAAAGCCGGAGACACCATTGGCCCAAGAGTATCCAAAGGAATATCTGCAATCATCGATATAACACGATGTCGGCTATAGAACTCCAACTCACCCAGAACCGAAGGTGCTATATCGGGCATTAAACCAAGCAGGATAACATCAGAACAATCCAAAACCTGTTGGTTGGAAGCCACTGAAACATTAGAAAACTCAGCTGATAAAGTCGCAGCATTATCGGCACTGCGTTCGGACACAGTAATAGAATGCTGGTCAGCTGCAATACCCCGAACGACCGCTGTTGCAATGGTACCAGTACCGAGTACACCGACTTTCATTAACTACTCATTCTCTCTTTCAGCTGCCGCCCATCAGCCGCTCATCAAATGGGTAGGTGGTCAGATTCTCGTACCCGGTTTCAGTGACCAACACCTGATCCTCGAGCTTGATGGAAAAATCACCGCCCTCCGGACTGATCAGCGCTTCAACACATAGCACCATGCCTGCCTCAAGCTCATAGTCGAATGCGCCTTCGACCAGCTTATCCGGATAAGCCACCAGTGGCCATTCATCACACAATCCCACACCGTGCATCAGACAGCCGTACTTTTGCTTGTTATATTGTGGCAGTAACTTATGGGAATTTCGCGTCAGGTCTTGAATGTTGACACCTGGCTTTAACATTTCCATGTTAGTCATAATGTGTTCGTGACCGTGCTGCATTGCTGCAACCATATCGGCTGGAGGCGCTTCATCACCGATCCACCAGCTACGACTTATATCCACACAAATACCGTAGCTTCCAACCAAATCTGTGTCAAAGCTTACGATCTCATTGTTGTGAACAATTCTCTGACCACACTCCTGAAACCAGGGGTTAGTGCGAGGACCAGACGCAAGCAGGCGCGTCTCTATCCACTCACCACCACGACGAATGTTCTCAGCATGCAGTACAGACCAGATATCATCTTCTGAAATATTTTTGGCAGGTATATTTTCACGAGCATACTTTTCCATTTTGGCTACCGCAGACTCGCAGGCATGCGAAGCGCAACGCATAGCGAGAATTTCATCCGGGCCCTTTACCGCTCGAGATTTTTCAGTGACTTCCTCACCGTCCATGACCTCAAGGCCTTGTGCCTCCAGAGCACGCAATCCGTGCAGCATAATCTTATCTACCGCAATGCGCTTATTGTTCCCGCCATGCTCACGGATCAAATCAGCCACCTCATTGGCAAACTTATCGGCAGCAATATCAATCTTGTCACCGCGATCAAAGTAAAAGAGATCTGCACCGGATCGCTGCTCTTTAACCAAAGGATTAAAGGTAGACAGAAAGGGAGCGTTTTTATAGTCCCAAATCACCATATATCCGTCTGCACACAACATTACCGCACGAAACGGATTATGCGTGTTCCACAACTGCATATTGGTACTGTCTGTTGCGTAGCGAATATTCAGTGGATCAAAAACCAACAATGCTCCGTAATCTCGGTCAACAATATGCTGAGTCAGTCGCCTCCAACGGTGCTCACGCATCGCGACCAGATCCGGAACCTGCAGCCCCGCTGCCTGCCATTCCGAAAAAGCCAACTGAGTGGGACCGATCTCTATTCGATCATCATTGTTCGGAGAACCGTCGGCAAGGTGCGATCCACAGGACGGGTCAATTTTACGGATCTCGCGATAACGTTGTTCCTGAGACATGCTTTATCTCCTCAATTCGGGATAGATCTGAACAAAGTACAGTGGTCAAACAACTTCGACCGAACTCGATTGTAGCGCTGCAGGTATCTAACACGACAACACTTTTTCCAAAGAATCGACCAGCTACTGATCTGAATGCGACGCTTTAAGATTGGAAATTGGCTACAGTTGACGGGCAGACCGATAACCCGCTTGTTATCTAATGAGCGCTATCGCAATAATCTCTCTACCTGCACACATCCGGGCTTGCAATACCCGCCAACTATAAGCAGACGCTACTGCGGACAAATAATCATGAAAATTAAAGCGATACTGTTCGATCTGGATGAAACCGTGCTCGACCGTACCCGTTCACTGGAGCAATTCCTGTCATGGCAAGCGGACGAACAGCTAAACCTGCCCTACTCCAGCTGTGAGAAATTCATAGAGCGTTTTATCGATCTTGATGACAATGGCCAGCGACCAAAAGAAGCGGTGTATACCACACTCATAGATGAGTTCGGAATTCAGGAGCTTTCTGCACAAAATCTCGATGAGACTTATCACACGCGGTTCGGTCATTTCACTTGTGAGAAACGCCACATCAAAGAATCAATTACTGACCTGAGAGCGCAGGGTATAAAAACCGCCATTGTTTCTAACGGATCGTCACCCTTTCAGGAAAACAATGTAGAAGCGATGGGAATGTCTGATCTGTTTGATGCAGTAGTCGTGTCAGAAGCCGCCGGGTTTAGAAAGCCTGATGTAAAAATATTCGAGCTCACCTGCAGCAAAATTGGTGTTGCACCTGTTGAGTGCATCTTCGTGGGAGACAACCCTGAAACCGACATTAAAGGCGCTAATAATGCAGGGATGTACAGTGTGTTTGTACCTACCAGAAAATTCCCTGGCTGCAGCCATGCCAACAAAGTGTGCCGAGATATGCGGGAGCTTTCATCACTGGTTATTACCGCAGCAGAACATCTGGCAGGCAACTAATACACACAGCCCGGGTGCGAGCCACCACTAAAGCTCGTGAAATCGCACCTTAGATTGAATAACGGAACTTGAACAGCGGACCTTAAACAGCGCGAATCTACTTTCGACAATCCGCTATCTGTTATATCAGGACAATGATTCCATGCGAATTCTAGTGACCTTTCCTTCAATAGAATCCAGCGCCTCGAGTTTGGCTATAGCGCGGTTCATTGCTCCTTCAACTATTTTCTTGGTCAGCAAGATGATCGGTAACTTATCCGGATCATCAGTGGGTTGTTTTTGCACAATCGCTTCTATGCTGATGTCTTCCTCTGCCAGAATTCCGGAAATTTCAGCCATTACTCCAGGTTTGTCTTCAGCCAGTATGCGCAGATAAAACGATGTTCTAAATTCATCTGATTTCATCGGGTGCGAGTCAATCAAAGCATCATGCTGGAATGCCAGGGTAGGTACACGGTTTTGCACACTCGCCGAAGCGACACGCACAACATC
>CAZQKJ010000488.1:0-3324 GCA_964593315.1 uncultured Granulosicoccaceae bacterium | reverse complement strand
TTCTTCTACTACATGTGGGCGCTTAGTTATTCATAAGTAACTACATGCCGTCGGAGAAAAGTTCGCGTCTCGTGAGCCGACCGCAGTAGCGCTGTTTCTGGATGGGCACTATCTAACCTTAAAAGAACGGATCATCGCTACTCTTTAAGCTCTTGAAACATGTCCGCCATCGTCGGATTTTTCCGGATCAGCTTTTTAATCGTTACATCCTGCGCTTTATTGTTTGCCAGACGCAAATTTCTATCTGTCCCCAGTAGTGCGTCTTTGGTCTTCTGCAAATGATCAATAGACTTGTCTATTTCATCGATAGCAGTCTTAAACCTTCGAGAGGCTAAATCGTAGTTTTTGGAAAACCCGGTTTTAAATGCATTAAGGTCATCTTCAAACTTGGTGATATCGATGTTCTGCGATCTAACCAGCTCAAGTTCCTTTCTATAATCAAGCGATTTCATTGCGGCATTTCGCAGTAGCGTGATTATCGGTATAAAGAACTGCGGCCGAACAACGTACATTTTCGGGTAGCGATGAAAAACATCGACGATGCCAGAATTATACAGATCACTCTCAGGTTCAAGCAGTGACACCAAAATAGCATACTCGCAGTTTTTCTCCCTTCGGTCCTTATCCAGCTCCTTCAGAAAATCTTCATTCTTCTTCTTTGTGGCAGTTGCATCATTCTCATTTTTCATCTCGAACATGATTGATACAATTTCAGTCCCTGTTTCATCACGATCCCGAAATATGTAATCCCCTTTGCTGCCAGATCTTGCGTCGTTGTCTTTTTCAAAATACGCATGTGGAAACGCGGTGGGTCTTATACGGTTAAACTCGGTTTCGCAGTGTTGCTCAAGTGACTCTCCCACCATCTTGGTCGAGAGCTTCGCTTTTAGATCTTTCAGCCGTTCAATAGCAGCATCTCTATCTTTGATCTGAGTTTCGTACTTTTCTTTTAGCGATTTTTCACTGAGTTGCCGCTGCGTTTTAGCGTTATCCAAATCATTTTTGAAGTCATCGCGCTGTTTTTCTACCTTGCCGACAGCTTCAGTAATGGCGAGCTTCTGAGTGGTTTCCTGCTTGCTTAAGTCTGATTGTAGTGACTGTATCTCTGCATCCTTGTCAGCTATGGCTTTTTGCATCTGCGTAGCAAAACCAGCTTCAGCAATCTTTGAAGCAGACTGACTTTGCTGCTGCGAAGACTTAAGTGTGGCACGCAGTTCATTGCACTCGATTTCAAGTTTGCTCACTGCCTCCTGCACGGCAAATTTCTTTGCCGCTTCTTCAGCACTGAGTTTTGATTTCAAATCCTGAATCTCAGCATCCTTTGCAGCCGCGGTCTTGTGCAACCGACCGTCCATCTCGGTTTGCGCAATCTTGACGGCGCTGTGTTTCTCCTGCTCAGCCAGTTTCAATCGATCCTGCAGTTGCCTCTCAAACTCTTTGTCTCGCACCTGCTTTGCTATATCTGCATAGCCGGCTTCATCAACCTGAAAGGCTTTGCTGCAATGAGGGCAGCTGATTTCATGCATAATTTTTATTCCAACCCTTGTTTAAACTCAGATCCAAATTCAGATTAACAGGCAAACTAAACTCCCCACAAATGATCCCGCAATCCTGAAGCGCGCGCTCTTTTGGTCTCACAGGCAACACGTATCGACTCTGTACTAGCATAAACCTGTGCCGCTTTTCGCGCACGGGTAATCCCGGTGTACAGCAGATCCCGACTCAACAGTGTTTGTGGAGGTTCAGGCAGCACAAGCAGCACCCTGGTGAACTCTGATCCCTGAGTTTTGTGTACTGTCATCGCAAAACAGGTTTGGTGGCTAGGCAACCGACCCGGTGCCACAGCCCTGGTTGCACCCTCACCGTCTTTAAACCAAGCCATCATATGACCGTTTTCATCGGGCCAGATCAGACCAGTGTCGCCGTTATACAGTCCGGTACCGGGATCATTGCGTGTTACAAGAATAGATCGACCCTTGTACCACAATTGACTGGGCTGCCTGTGGCCCAGCCTTACCAACCTTGACTCTATAAATTGATTGATCTGCTCAACACCGCGCGGCCCCTTGTGCAGCGCGCATAAAACTTGATAGGCAACAGATGTTTTCAGTGCTTCTTCAACACTGGATGACTCTATCACCTTGACTGCAGATGGCACCGCATGAGCCAATAGATGATTTTGAAGTGGCTCCAGCTCGGGGCTTATAAACTGCAGGTCCTGAAAGGCGGGTTCTTTACCCACCGCGCAAGCCGCATCTGCATCGCCTGCATTAACCGCTCTTGCAAAGTGGCCTATTCCGGACTGCTCATCAAATCGATAACTGTGCTGCAGTTCGACCACTGCGTCGGCCATACCACCGGCCTGCTCTTGTGCATCAATAGCACTGAAACCCGCACAGTGCTCTATCAGTTCCTTACGCTGAGCTTCGCTGTAACGTGCCGGCGTGGCGTCACCTACGATATCTCCCAGCACATTGCCCGCCTCAACTGAAGCCAGTTGATCGCGGTCACCCAGCAGAATCAATCGAGTGTCAGGGGCGAGTGCGGTGACCAGTGAGTGCATTAAAGTTAAATCAACCATTGAAGCCTCATCAACCAGTACTACATCAAAAGGCAGCGGGAACCCTTCGTTGTGCCTGAAACCCTGTCGACCGGGCTGATAGCCCAATGCCCGGTGAAGGGTCGATGCGACATCAGGTAACTCCAGCTGCAAGTCTTGTTTTTGAAGTTGCATCTCTTCATTGCGCAGTGACTCTAAAAGACGTGCAGCGGCTTTACCGGTAGGGGCCAGCAAAGCAATACGAAGTGTTTCAGTGGCTTGCTCCTGCAATACAGCCAAAAGCCTTGCGACAGTGCGGGTTTTACCAGTGCCAGGGCCACCGGTAATAACACACAAGTGCTGTCGGGCAGCCACAACTGCGGCGACTCTTTGCCAGTCAGGACCAGACTGTTCCGCTTGCGGCGGGAATAACTTATCCAGTAAAGGTAACGGAAGTGAGTTCCTGGCATTGGAGTTATCTTTACCGCTTTGCAAACGCGCCTGTAACGACATTGCCAGATCGTGCTCGGCCTGCCAGTAACGGCTCAAATATAGTCGTTCAGAACTATCCAGTACCAGGGGCAAAGTCACTGGCAAACCGGCCTGCTGGACAACGCCACTTGATTGCAATTGGCTATGCAGAGTTGCCAGGTCTGCTTGATTGGTCTTTGATTCAATATCCTTAAGTGTTACGCATACATCGCCATTTTGCACTGCAGCACTGGCTAATGCTGCAGCACACCAAAGTGATTCAGCGGGTTCGGTGGCAAGGGTCTGCATGAAAT
>CAZQKJ010000487.1:0-3332 GCA_964593315.1 uncultured Granulosicoccaceae bacterium | reverse complement strand
GTCATTTAGAGCACCTACATAGACATATATGGACGCTCCGGCTATGTCTTTGTAACATTTCTATGCAGGGTCAGATCTGATCTGGCAAGCGATAACCCTGACGATAACAGGCCTTGATTGATGCAATGGCAGCCTCGCGTGTCATGTTATTACCAAATCGGTCCGCATGCACAATAGGCAGTTCAAAGTGTGGCCTGCCATCTACCATCCAGTGAGCCAGAAACTCTGCCGACCCTCCGCCGGTGCCAATGCCTACATTGAATCCTGATGCTAACCAGAGCCCGTCATCTTTGCCGACAGGGCCCAGTAACGGAAGTCCGTCTGGAGTCCAGCACATGGGGCCGTTATTTATGTTTTTTATACCCACCTCACCGAAGGCCGGCAATCGATCAATAAGCTTTTCGAGGTGACCCATCAGGCGCGCCGTATTGGGTGGCAAAAGTTCTTCACGAAAATCTTTGGGTATACCATCGAGTGCCCAGAACACCGGGTCAGTTTCATAAATGCCTGCAAGAAAACCCTTTGCTTCCTGGCGTACGCTGCAAGAAACATAAGAGTCCCGGTACGCCGGAACTTCATGATCAAGTTCAGCTAACGCCGGCACACTCTCGGTAATCATTTCATGATGCTCTGTGGCATACAGTGGAATGTTCAGCCCGAGTGGTTGCAGCAGTTCACGCGCCCAGAACGATGCTGCTATAACAACGTGGCGGGCACGTACCTCTCCGTTGTGTGTGTGCAGCAGCCAGCTATCACCATCCCGACTGATGCCCTCTACTGGACACTGTCGTTTTACTTCAGCGCCAAGATCGCGTGCGGCTTTTGCCAGTGCATGAGTGGTGGAACTGGGGTCTACATGGCCATCTGTGGGAGTATGTGCTGCACCAAACAAGCCTTCCGTTTTAATGCAGGGATGTAAAGATTCAATGACATCGTTTTCAACCACACGGTAGGGAATATCAAGCATCTGATATTTGGATTCGAAACGGTGAAATAACTCGCGCTCACGTTGAGTTGTCGCTACTCGAAGGGAACCGGTCTGGTGAAAATTTACCGACTGGCCGCTTTCTTCCTCCGCCTGCAGATAGGTACGGATTGACCCTGCAAATAACCGCGTCATTTCTGCATATGGCCCGAAGTAAGTAGTGTTTCCGGCTGCATGCCATGTGCTGCCGGAGGTTAATTCGCGACGTTCAATCAGTAGTGTGTCGGTCCACCCAAGCTTCGCAAGCCAGTACAAAACTGACGTGCCAACAATTCCACCGCCAACCACTGCTACCTGAACATCAGTTTTCAATGTACGTACTCCTGCTGGTGAACATATTAGTTAACATAGGCCGGTAAGCTAGCATCCGCTGTCAGTTCTTTCAACGTTGTACAAAACCTCCTGAAACGCTCTCGTGCTATTCTCGTTAAGCGTCACTTAAATTCATTTTCATATTGGAATATCGTAAATGAGATCCTACAGCTGGCCAGAAGGTCACTGGCAATGGCCTATTGAGCTTAGCCATCAACATGGCGTCAGATGTGGCGAACTGGCATTTACTGGCGGGCAGGCCGATCTTAATCAGTCCGGAGAGGTTGTTAACCCGGACTTACTAGATCCCCAGTGCCGGAATGTTATCCGGTTTGTCGAGAACATCATGCTCGACCTTGGAACCTCGCTTGACCATGTCGTCAGGTGGGTGGTGTATTTTGTGGGGGATGCTAAAGACGAGGCACATATTCTTTCATTACTCGATAAGGCCACTCACAAGAACTGTAAACCAACAGTATCTACGGTCTGCTTACCATCATTGTGTTACCCCGGCATGAGAATCGAACTTGAAGCGGTGGCTTTTTGTCCTGAAGATAACACTAGTAAATCTGTACACTATGCCCGAGGTGAAAAACTTCCCGCTCTGCCGGACGGATTCTCACATGCAGTGCGTTGCGGTGACCTGGTGTTTACCTCTGACTGTTCTTCAATCTCTGAACAAGGAGACGTACAAGCACCTGATAACGTAGTAGAGCAAACACACCTGATGATGAAATGTCTTGCCAATACTCTTGATTTGGTGAAAGCATCAATGGATGAGGTACTCAAACTCAATGTGTACTATCAGGGTGACGGCACCGCGAGCAGCTGGAGTGAGCCGGCACTTACACGTGCATCTCACTTTTCAGACCCGGGCCCTGCAGCCACAGGCATTGCAGTGGGAAGCTTTGCCCAACCCGGTCTGATGACTAAAATTTCTGTCACTGCCGGCGTTAATTCAGACCAGAACACTCGCGAATATTCGTGGCCCGAAAACCATTGGGACTGGACAGAAAAACTACCTTACAAACACGGTAATCGCTTCGGCAATCTTATTCATCTCGGTGGACAGGTGGCGCTTGATCAAAATGCACAAGTGCTGCATCCGGATGATATGGTCAAACAAACGCGTATCGCTATGCGCAACATAGAATCAGTATTAGCGGAGTTCGGAGCTACGCTTGATGACGTTGTCAAGGTAACAACCTTTTATCAGGGAAGCGCCTCTGCGGAAGCACTACACGAGAACCTGCTTATTCGCTCAGCGTCTTACACTAAACCGGGACCTGCAACCTCAGGCATACCTGTGACTACTCTCGTTTATCAGTCGATGGTAATCGAAATTGAAGTGATCGCTATTCTGGACACGTAGTCTCTGGTTCTGCATCTCCCTTCGGGTGTTGTTGATAGTTGCGGTAGTTCTGAGCGACGATCTCTTGAATGACGCGCTAATCCAGCCGACATCTATCGACCCGGAGGCCGACCGATGTCTATATGATTATCAGGTTAGTTTGGAAGAATTCAAATGTACGATAATAATCTTGAACTTTACAAAACGCTCCCGCCCTCTCTAACTCTCCTTACTTTTCATAGTTGCTGTATACAGATATAGAAAACACTTCAAAGAAATGGACGATGCCTGTCCAAGACTGGAACCAGGCACTGTCTCAGTTGGCTATCTGCTTCGATAGTCCTCTTGATGCGGCTATTACTGGGACATACTAAACACACCAGAAGGACTAACCAGGCTGGATGCCGCTACTGGTAGTCATGAGTGGGTCAATTCAAGCATTGATACCCCCGGGCTTGACTGGTTTACCACTACGCCAATGCTGGCACACAATGGCGACATCTATCGTTCTTCGCGTCACCCGGATGCGCGTTGATAATTCCCCTAAATAGCAGGACAGGTATTTACATTGCCTGCCAATGTATTCGTTCACTATCAAAAAAGTGTCATTGTATTAATGACTTATACTGATTGTGAATGATAGAAAATAACGCAACAGGACGCTTTGAAGTATGCCTGTATGTC
>CAZQKJ010000486.1:0-3342 GCA_964593315.1 uncultured Granulosicoccaceae bacterium | reverse complement strand
GGTGAAACTGCGTGCAGGCCAGTACCAGCTCGATAAACAACACAGTTTTCTTATATTTAAAATAGAACATCTGGGATTGTCAAAAATCGTCGGGCGTTTCAATGAACTGGATGCAACACTCGACTTTAATCCCGAAGAACTTACCGAGCTGAAGCTCAGTGGCATTGTGGCTGCGAACAGCATTGATTTAAACAACAAGGATCTCGAAGACACTCTGCAGGAAGAGAGCTGGTTTGATTCTGCAAGATTTCCGCAGATCGTGTTTAACAGCAGCACAATCGAGCCAGTTGCAGACAATAACTTCAATATCAACGGCACGATTTCTATTCGCGGGATCGAGAAAGATATTGTTTTATCTGCAAACTTTAACGGTGGGGCAGACAATTTATTCACCAGAAAATACACTATTGGCTTTTCTGCCAACACAAAAATATCACGTGCAGAATTTGGTATGGATACTTTCAGCGCCTTTGTAGGTGACACAATAGAGGTTGAACTGCACGGCGAGTTCCTGCGCGAATAAAGCACCAACGCTGCAATCAGACATCCGCTCACTCTTCGCTGTATACTGATATAACCTGGCTTGATAACAATTGATGTCACAATGAAAAAATCCACCATTGCCTATTTCGGTTATGGCTCACTGGTTAATCTCGGGTCACTGCGAACTCCCTACATAAGCGCACATCGAGTGACGCTGAATGGCTGGAAGAGAATATGGCAAACCCGCCCCGCAGATCCTGGTAGCTTTGCCGTTACAGACGGATTGGCATTCCTGTCTGCCGTTCAGACGGACAATGCAAAAATAGACGGCATGCTAATCACCGATCACGCCAGTAGCCTTAAATCACTCGATGAACGGGAATCACTCTATTCACGTGTCACACTGAATCCAAATGATCTGCATCACCATGATGAAAAAGTGAATACCCCTGATCAGTTTCTCTACGTAGCGGATGAATACCCGGCAGGCAGCAATACTAAAATACTGCGCTCCTACCTTGATGTAGTGATGCAGGGATACTTTCAACACTTCGGCGAACAGGGTCTGGAAGATTTTTTCTCCACAACCCTGAACTTTGATCTTGAAATTCAAGAGGATCGTGACAAACCGCTGTACCCCCGTGCTACACATCTCAATTCTGATGAGCTAGCGCTGTTTTCAAAATTCCGTTAGGCGATTTTCCAGCCCTTCCAAGACCGATATTCGGGTACAATTGCAGCAGCATCCTGCCGACTTCCTGGAAAACCCTATGCCAGCGCTACTTGATTCCGTAGATCCGGACGGCCTGCTTGAATATTCGGTTGTCTATACTGACCGCTCCTTGAATCACATGTCGAAGGCGTTTCAGTCAGTAATGACTGACATTTCATCGATGCTGAAACAAACTTACCATGCCCACTCGGTTGCTATCGTACCCGGCAGCGGGACCTTTGCCATGGAAGCTGTCGCACGACAATTTGCAAAAAATAAGGAATGCCTGATAACGCGCAACGGATGGTTCAGTTATCGGTGGTCACAAATTCTTGATCGCGGTGATTTGCCATCTAACACCACAGTGCTAAAAGCTGACAGAGATAAAAGCAACAGACACGGACAGTTTTCACCAGCTGACATCGCCACAGCAACCGCTGCCATAAAGAAAAATAAACCCAGAATCGTGTTCGCACCACATGTTGAGACCTCCGCTGGAATGATCCTGCCGGATGACTACATCAAAGCACTGGCAGACGCCACTCACGAGGTTGGCGGACTGATGGTGCTCGACTGCATAGCCTCAGGCACCATCTGGGTGGACATGGAAAAAACCGGTGTCGATATACTGATCAGCGCACCGCAGAAAGGCTGGAGCGGCCCACCCTGTGCGGGACTTGTTATGTTAAGCAAACGTGCCCGGGACGCAATAGACGCCACCGAAAGCGATAGCTTCGCCTGCAATCTGAAGCAATGGTTACAGATCATGGAAACCTACGAAAGCGGCGCTCATGCCTACCACTCCACTATGCCGACCGATGCACTGCGAGTGTTCAGAGATGTGATGCAGGAAACCTTCGAGTTCGGACTTGATCAAGCTAAAGCCAGGCAACAGGAGCTCGGTAGCAGAGTGCGCTCTGTGTTGAAAAGTAAAGGGCTCATAAGCGTTGCAGCTGACGGTTTTGAAGCGCCCGGTGTGGTTGTCTGTTTTGCAAGTACCCCGGAAATCAAAACCGGTAAAGTATTCGCGGAACGCGGACTGCAAGTCGCCGCCGGTGTCCCTCTGCAGTGCGATGAAGGTGAAGACTTTTCGACTTTCAGACTTGGCTTGTTCGGGCTTGATAAACTTAAAAATATCGATCGAACCGTCAACACTCTGGAAGAGGCAATCAATGAAATCTTTGAGCCTGCCGCAGCGTAAGCGATCAGGCAACGCGCTTTAAGCTCATTGATGTCTTTGCCACATGGATAGCAAACCCTTTGACCCGGATGAAATCCGCGTGATCATCGATCACATGAACGATGATCACGGCGAAGCACTGCAACTCTACGTCAAGGCCTTCGCACCAGACTATGCGGACAAGCTTGAACACACGACCATGACCGGCATTGACTCAACGGGTATCAGTATCGATTGCCACTATGCAGAATCGACCAAAGAGATCAAAATCAACTTTGCCGATACAGGCGTTGGCGGGCCAATTAATCGATTGGCCCAGTGCCGTGGAATATTGGTCGCAATGGCCTCAACGGCCAGAAAAATCTGTAGCTAGCAGGTTGTCGTACCTATCAAAGTGCTAAATGGCCCCACCCGTATTATTCACTCTCAACACCTGTAGAACTGTGCTAACAGCTAACCGGCATCCAATCAGTCGCTTAAGCCCCGCCCTGCATAGCAAATCTCACAGGACTGCGTATACTGCCGACAGCTGGATAACATGTGGAGGTAGAAGGTGAACTTACCTGAGACAATGAAGGCTGTCTTGCTCGCAGGTCACGGCGGACTGGATCAGTTGATTTATCAGGAGGACTTCCCGACTCCTCAAGCTGCAGACAACGAAGTGCTGATCAAGGTTAGTGCGTGCGGTCTGAACAATACCGATGTCAACACCCGGTCCGGCTGGTACTCAAAGGCAGTTACTGAAGCAACTACTGGTGGTGCATACAAAAAGATTGACGAGAATGATCCCACCTGGGGAGGTGCACCGGTATCTTTTCCACGTATACAAGGCGCTGATGTGTGCGGCACAGTAGTAGCAGCCGGTGCCAGCGCTGATAGATCCCTGATTGGCAAACGCGTCATCACCGATAACTGGTTGCGTGACTGGAACGACCCTGACAACAAAAATAACACGGGCTACTTTGGC
>CAZQKJ010000485.1:0-3350 GCA_964593315.1 uncultured Granulosicoccaceae bacterium | reverse complement strand
GAGAATCAGAGAGTTTGCCAAAGCCGACACTCCGATCCTTATCTGTGACAACTCAGGCTTACGTCATACTACCCACCTTAACGAGCTACTGCCGTTATCATTCGGGCCGGATAACCTCTCAAGCTAAACAGGATAGTTCTTTATTTGTATCCACTGGCCTTATCCAGAACCTGTCTTCATCGACCGCGCATCAAGTATCGCCTGTACCCATTGCATTGGTTTCTCTTGTGGCAAATTGTGTCCGGCATCTTCAAAAACACGATACTCATAGATGCCTGTAAATTTATTTGCATGGTGCTCGGTAGAAGTGGCGACACCATCAGTGACACCATCTATACACACAGATGGCACGCTTATATCAGGTTGTGCCTCTAACTTTTTTTCTATATCGGCTACAGATGGATCACCTGCCACCAAACCAAAGCGATGGCGGTAGGAATGGATAACGACATCGACAAAATCCGGATTATCAAATGAGGCAGATGTTCGCGCGAATTCTTCATCGGTAAATTGCCAGGTCGGAGACCACATTTGCCAAAGCAGGCTTGCGATACCACGGCGATCTTTTTCAAGCCCCCTTCGTCCTCGTTCAGAATGAAAATAATACTGGTACCAGAAACTCATCTCCTGTTCTGGTTTATCCGGCTGCATTGCCAACTTAATATCCTGAATATTGTAAGAGTTTCCGGACACTAGTGCTGCAACCCGCGATGGCCACAGTGCCGCCACGATGCAAGCGGCTCTTCCGCCCCAATCGTAACCTGCCAATACCGCCTCCTCGATATCGAGTGCATCCATCAACTCAAGCAGATCATTGGCCAGCACCGATTGTTCGCCGGAGCGTAGAGTATTGTCGGATAAAAATCGGGTCGGTCCATAGCCACGCAGATATGGCACGATTACATAAGCGCCTGCACTTGCCAGGGGTTCAATACAAGCAGAATAGCAGTGAATGTCATAAGGAAACCCGTGATTCAAAATACAAGGCCACCCGTCAGGATCTCCATGTGCGGCGAAGGCTACTTCAAGCTGGGAAGTTCGGACAGTGTGAATACTCACAGGAACCTTGCGTGGAAAAGTTGACGTACAATATAACACCTCAAATTCTCATCAACGCACATACTACTAAAGCTATATCCGCGTGGCTTGCAGCAGACGTACAGCTCCGCTGTGAGAACACGATTTCATCACAGACTTGCCCATTCTCAGGTAATACCCGACAGTATTGATCGTCGGGATAACCAGGTTATCAAGAATTACCCGTAACACAGACCCCGCCTCTACAGTATAAGTACAGCTTCCCGTTATCTTGTTTAGAAGGTCATTAAACCAGCGGCGGAATACAATGAAGGGCATAATTTTCAACTACCTCGGCGAAATGGTTGAGGAAGAATTCGGACTCGAAGCGTGGGACGCACTGCTACAGAAAACAGGCCTGAGCGGTGAATTTGTTTCATCCGAGACCTATCCGGATGAAGACTTGATGGCCCTGGTCGCAGCAGCACACGAGGCCACAGGCATTGAGACAAGAGAATTGGTGCGTTCGTTCGGACGGTTTATGCTGCCAAACTTCCGCCAGCAAAACCCTCAGTTCTTTGAGGGACACACTACCCTTAAATCTTTCCTTTTATCTGTGGATCGCGTCATCCACGTTGAGGTCCGAAAGCTTCACCCAGGTGCCGTGCTACCAGAGTTTGACTACGCAGACGAAGACGACTCAGAACTAACCATGTACTACACGTCACCTAGAAAGCTATGCTTTCTGGCAGAAGGTCTGATTGATGCGTCTGCCGAGCATTTTAATACCCGATATGAAATTGAACACTCAGAGTGTATGCACGATGGTGCAGATAAATGTACTTTGAAAATCAAGATACTCGACTAACTTCAGATGGATATCGAAGTACTAAAACGCGCCTACGAACGGGAGAAGCAGCGTCGTAAACTGGCTGAAAAAACACTTGAAGAGAAATCGCGAGAGCTTTTTTTAAGCTATGAAAAGCTTGACCAATCACACAAGCAGCTGGAATTAACCCATGACAGCCTGCAAAAACATCAAAAAGAGCTGGTAGCGCTCATCAATGCTTATGCCTCAGTCACTGATGATTTGCACCTGGCTGCAAAACTGCAATCGGACTTACTGCCAGAACCTCTAACAAACTCGACTCACTCAGCGCTTGGCTATTTTCAACCAGCCAGTTTCGTGGCGGGTGATGCATACGACTACTTCAACTTAACTGAGGACGTATTCGCATACTACATTATTGATGTCGAAGGACACGGTACTGCTTCCGCAATGACCTCATTCGCGATTCACAGCCAGCTCAATCCAAAATATGATGGCATGTGCTACCGTAACCTTCAGACACATCAAACTCATTCAGAAGCGGTATGCGCGACCGTTAGCGCTCTGAACACTACGTTTTATAACAGGAACTCGAGCAACAAATACTTCACCATGATCTACGGCTTACTGGATCTTAAGACTGGCGATCACACATGGTGTCAGGCAGGGCACCCCGCTCTGACAGTCATCAGTGATAACGAGATTACGGAAATCGGAGATGGTGGATTTCCAGTGGGCACCCTGGAACAACCAGTGTTCGAGGCAACAACACATTCTCTTCAACCAGGTGACCGGGTTGCCGTGTATTCAGATGGCGCCATAGAGTGTTTTTCAAGCCACGAAGAAGCATTTGGCAAAGCGCGACTGTACGATTTGTTGGTGCAGTCAGCAGAGCTTACACAGGCAGAGTGTGTGGAGCGTATCCGCAATACATTGCTAGAGTGGAATGGCAGCGACGAATTCTCCGATGACGTCACGTTGTTATTGATCGACTATTCCGGGCCACGCTGATAGACGATAGCTAACGACTTGCCAATCCAACTTTTATAATGGGCCCAAACTTTATATAGCGTAGCGATTCCAGAATAATGGCATTGGTATTGGCAGTCAGTGCCTTGTTTTTCTCACCTGATTCCTCATAAATACCAGCATACCAACCTTTACCACTATCGAAATTACTGTTGATACGCTGGAACAGCGCTTCCGTGTAGGGAGTATCATATAGTGCATACCAACCTATCGCCGCCTTACTGCTTAGCGTTCGGAACGCCGAGGCATCTTCACCAGACTCTGTAATGGCATTCCATGCCTTACCATCGGCAAATACCGAGTTATAAACGAAGTATGGCGCCTGATCGATATTATCCTCACTGACTGCTGTCAACTGGCCAGTGCGCTTGTAGCGCGCCTCCTGAGCGCGGTAGACACTGTACGCCAATGATCTCGAGAATCGATCCCAACCAAACTCTATACCATCAAGCACATAGGGCTCTGATACGACAAA
>CAZQKJ010000484.1:0-3352 GCA_964593315.1 uncultured Granulosicoccaceae bacterium | reverse complement strand
GGGCACAGTCTCCCCGTTCGCTGATTGATCTGATAAGGTGAAATCGGTAGCCTCAAGACGACTGGCAGCTACTGCTGCAGTCGGCCAAAAGCCGACGTTTCCCATTTCTATTATTGCGTATAATTTACTGAATATTTTCAGTACGAGAAAAGTATGTACATTGAAGGGTATGTTGTTTTTGAGCATCCGTCGGGTAGTGAATCCGTTGAGATTGTTACCGCCGCCTATATTTTCAATGAAAGGCCTGCTGAATACTCTGGTCATACTTTTGTTGTGGAGGGTGTGAAAACCAAGAAAGGTTCTGATGGCGATTCGTTTGAGTGCACACCTATTTTGCAATTCGACTATTTCTCCATTGAGGAAGGTAAGGACTTTAGCTTAGACGCTGGCATTGTCTTAAAAATACCGACGTCATTTGATGAAGGGACTGGTGAACACGTTACTAACATATACAGAACTAGTCATGAGGAAATCGACAATGTTGAGATTCAAATAGCAGAGGTAAGTGCTGAATATATAGAAGCTAGAATATTTGGTCAGGCCCAGGACGGAACTTGGCCCGATGAGAAAACAACTCAAGAAGAGGCGAGAATATTTAGTGATATCTATATTCACGCCAAATTTTCTTTGGATAAATCCAATCAAGCTAGATGGTAACTCGGTTCTACAGTCTCCACCGTTCTGTGTACGGGGAAAACCGGCCAACACCGGACATTAGTTGATGTGAGTATATTCGTTGAATACGACGTTAGACATTTCGAGTTAATAGCAAATGAATGAACTTGTAGCCAGTCGCTCTCTCAGATTCAAAAATCGAAATTCGAATGAATCAGGGGAGCTAGTGGTAGAAATATACAAGCCTTACCTCCTAAAAGAAGGCATGGTCGAGTTTCCTGTATCTGTAGGAAACGCAGGTTGTTCCCTGAGGGTGACAGGTCTCGACACTGAACGATACAATGATGAAATATATGGCATGGATTCATTGCAAGCCATATCAATGGCAGTTGACGTTGAGGGAATTCTAAAAAAGATTTCTGAAACATATGAACTGTTTTTTCAAGATGGTGATCCGTACTTTGAGTAGCGGGCGTCGGCTATAAAGGGGCAAATATCTCCGTTCCTGGTACGGGGACAACCCGCCAGCACCGGACATTCCACTGAATAAAGAAAAGGGTTTTGAGGTGATTCAGCTGGTAAAAATATTAGGGTTTATTGGACTAGGTGCTATCGGTTTAATTCCTCTCCGGGTATGGGGTGTATCCTGTTTAATCAGAACAGTTACGAGAGTCCGTCAAATATTGCTGATACTTTCGAGTTGTATGGTGGTTTGTATGCACATTTATACGTGCATACTTGTTTTTCGGTGTCTAACACAGAGCTACTGCGGGCCAAACGTTGCGAGTGGTTGGATCTATTTGTCTATTCTAGGAATTAGCTTTGTACTTTATGAATTGTGTGTATTTGCAGTAAAGCAGAATGTCGCTAAGAGCCGAGCGTAGGGTTTCCCCTAGCGGTAAAAAATGGATGTTGAGTCCCGCTCTGTAAAGGTCCGCAAAGGGCACTCTACTGTCCCTTATCAGTGGACAGTATCGGTAACTACTATTTATTTGCGCGACGAAATTCATTGTACGCATTGACGTACGTCGAATCGCTGATTTCAAGTGCTGACTGAATTAGCACCAGTGCCAGACCGTCTGAACCGCACTTAGGTTGGTCAGGCGACTCTTTGTCCAAAGTCTCACACCAGTAGTGGGCTGGATATCCCGAAGGTGGAATAGTCGGTTCACCGTATTTTCCGTATGCATCCAAACGGGTTTCCTCAAACACATCGTCGTGAAATTTGGGCATCTGCGCAATTGCGAACACAACACTTGTATCTGCGTTATTTGGTGGCACTCTGGGTATCAGCTTGATGTGGTGACCGACGCCTTCGATAGAGAACAATATATCGAGTGGCTCTTCTTTGTTTGTAACGATATTCTCGCCTATCTTTATTTTGAGCTGATTATCTTCAAGACCGGTAGATTTTTTTACCGCATCCATTGCTTGTTTAAATGACATTCCGGTTTTTACGCAATTGAAAGCAATGTTGCTAAGGTCGTATGTTTTCGGCGTTTCTGCATACAATGATGTGCATAATAATAAAAAAGATATGGACGCGAAATTTCGTATCATTGTAGCGTTCCTTTACTAGTCTCATAGTGTTGCGAGGTTTACTCTGTCCACTGTAATACTAACACGGCCTCTGTGCCGGTTTTGAGTAGTGATTCAAAGTGACTCAAGGGTTCGCGGGAATGTGATTCCAGTGCCAAAAATTAATGTCTAATTGACAACCTTTCCAATGACCCCTTTGGGTCAAGACTGCTCATTCGCCGGTTTGATCTAGTGCGATGAAAAGGCTATTGTCTGACGATCCGGAGCTACCGCAGCAGTCGGCCAACACCGGACGTTAAACCTTAATCGCGATAAGTATTGAGCAACGATCTGCTTGATCTGCAACATATACGGCTCAGCCGCCGACATTTGCCGCCAGTGGTTTAGCGCTCAATTATTAGCCAGTAATTGTTGCGCTTCCACAGGTTTCAGCGGAAGATACCTATACGTTTATTTCTTTGGAGTTCGCTGGTGAAACGAGTTTTAATTGTGTTTGTTGGCATGTTTTTGGTTCACGGTGTGGCTGTAAGTGATCCACTCAGTGATAAGGACATTGATCGCAAAATCTCAGCATATCCCAGTGTGATGGCAGTATATCTTGAGCTCCAGGAAGTGCTATACAATACCGGATTCAGCGATGAAATACACGAGGCTCCAGTCAATGGTCAATTTCGAAACATCATCGATATTGCAAAGAATCATAAGCCCGATGAGTATAATGCCATGCAGGTACTTGCGTTAGAGCATGGTTACGAATCAATTGAAGCATGGGCACTAATCAGTGATCGTATTGTACCGTTGTTTGGTCAGATGGCGAGCATAGGCCAATGGCCGGAAGGCTGGGGAGAGAATAGTCAGTTAACAGCGGATACCGATGTTTACGCTTACATAAGTGATGAGACAAAACCCAAAGACGTCAGAGACAAAATCTCCAAAAAAATTTGAAGAGACTTGTAACAATCATTGCATTGAGATTTCAGACCTTGAGTCTATTGGTCGCCGATATTCAGATATTCTAGCCGCATACAATGCATTTAGAGAAAGCTTATAGTTGACAACTGAAGAATGTACTGGGCTTTATCATCACTAGTCTTCAATGCCGAACCGCAAGATTCATCGGGCGATGTCCTTTCCTATGATGTCAGCCTCTTGCGAAGGTCGGCTATGGGTCAAGACTGCTCCTTAGCTGGATTAATCT
>CAZQKJ010000483.1:0-3354 GCA_964593315.1 uncultured Granulosicoccaceae bacterium | reverse complement strand
GCGTGTATTCGAAGATACTCAACGCTGCGGTCCACCAGCGGCGAGGTTTGACCTACCACACCTTCCAGCATGATCTCGTTTTCAGATTCTGGTTTGATGAAATTACCCGAGGCTGTGGTTAGGAGCTCAAGACCGTTTCTTCAACGATAGACTGCATGTGTGACGGATCACTTTGCACCAGTAGAACATCTTCCTCGGCAAAGCGGTACTGCAACGGGATTGGGCGTGCAAAGCCGTTCTTTTGCGCCATACCTACAACATCTACGTTTTCCGAACTGAATATTTCATTGTCTTTTAACAGCTCGCCAACCAGTGGTGAACCTGGCTTAATAACAATCTCTGTCAGATAGTGAGAGATTTCAAACAGCGTTTCGGAGCCGTCTTTACTGTTGCGATTAGTCGGTATGAATCGCCAGCCCACTATAGTGATAAATGCGAGTCCTACCAGCGCTACAAAAAAACCGACCGGGCTGAAATCAAACATTGAAAACGGTTCACCGCTGACTTCGGCACGGTAGCTTGCGATAATAATGTTTGGTGGTGTACCGATAAGAGTCGTCATGCCCCCGAGAATACTGCCGAATGCCAATGGCATCAGTACCAATGCCGGGGATCGGTTAGCCTGATTGGCGGTCGCAATAGCCACAGGTAGCATGAGTGCAAACGCTCCGACGTTATTCATAAAAGCCGAAGCAACAGTAACTACTGCCGTCATTGAAGCAATGTGAATATAGATATTGCCGGTAAACGGTGTCAGGTATGAGGCGATCACATTAACGACACCCGCGTTTTTGAGGGCGTGGCTGATAATCAGTACGGCAGCAACAGTGATGACTGCTGCATGACCAAAGCCTGTAAAGGCCTGATCTGATGGCACTACACCTGCCACTACCGCCATAACCAAACAGAAGATAGCAACGATATTGTGTCGGTATTTTCCCCAGGCGAACAATATCAAGGTAATGAACAGTATGCCGGTGATTGTGATCTGTGCTGTGGTCATGATTGCATCTGAACCGGATGAGTCCGTGATTGAACGGATCATTAGGCTCTGGCTACTCTACGGAAACAAAGCGAATTATAACGCCAGTTTATGGTGCAGAACTAATGAGTGCTTGATAAGCCATTAGAGTCTGCATTGAAGCGCGGGAGCCGAACGCTTAACGCTTAGCTCTTAATTCTGGCAAACCCGGAGTGGGTCTCTGGTAAACCCGAAGTGATCTTTGGTTTGTGCAGAGCCCAATCTGCGGCCCGCAGTTAACTCATAATGTAGCCTTCCAGTTCTTGTATGGTTTGCCTCTGATTGGCAATGATTGCTTTAACAAGGTCACCGACTGACAGTATGCCTGTAACTTTGCCGCGTTCGAGAACCGGCAGATGTCTGATGTTGTGTTGAGACATGAGCTCCATGCATTTATCAATCGTGTCATTCGGCTCAACACTGATGACATTGGTTGACATGATTTCAGAGACCGGCGTCTCGTGCGATGATTTTCCATGCAGGATGACTTTACGTGCATAGTCTCGCTCCGAGACTATGCCTGCCATTTCGTCCTTGTCTATGACCAATAGTGCACCGATTTTCTTTTCGGCCATTATCTTGATGGCTTCCAGCACTGGTGCGTCGGATTTCACCGCCCATACGGCAGCCTTCTCATTGGCCGCTATTTTAGCTCCAATCAATTGCTTCACAGTATGCATGCATCCTTCCTCGTAAACGCGATCCGTCAACTGAAAATAGCTTGATAATGAGCTGCGTGTAAACAAGTATTTCGCGAGACTGAAAACTGCGCGATACTATCACCGGAAAACGGAGAATATGAATCGTTTTCGAATCAGTTTATTTCTGCGCAGGAATCGATAAAGCGTCAATGGCAAAAATACTGGAATTTAAAAGAAATAAAGTAACTTCAAAAGGCAAGACAATGTGCGCCAATAATCATCACAAATGGAAGATTAAGACGGACAGTCAGTTTGATGTGAAGAGCGGAAAGCTGGTTACTGTCTATCGATGCGAGCGCTGTGGAGCGCTCAAAAATCGTCTGAAGTAAGTTCAGAGGTAATTTCCAGTGTAGAGCCGAGTACCGCACTTGAATTGGGTCCGGAGACGACTGCGCAATTTCTACCCTCTTCGATTGCCGCAATCAGCGTTTGCTGAGCATTGCCGATCATGCTCAGAAAAGACTCATCAGTATCAGTGGTAGCTCCAATGCTGCAGCTTACCGACAATACAGTTGATTCAAATTCAATTCTGGTTTTTGCAACCAGCCTGCGTATGCGTTCAAACACCATGATGGCATTGTGTTGACCGACGTTATTGGCAAGACACACAAATTTTGCCGCATCATAGCGGGCCACTATATCGTTTGAGCGCAGCTCGTTACTGATCAATGTTGCCAGTTGCTCAAGTACCGAATTACTGGTTTCCGGCCCATGTCTGGTGGTGATTTTTTCAAAGTTGTCGATTTCTATTATGGCGGCGGTCAGTTTGATATCACCGCGTTTAGCGCTGCTATGTAACTTCTCGCCAATATCAAACAGATAGTCACGGTTGTAAACACCAGTTTGTATGTCGCGCGTGGCTGAATACTTTATCTCGCGTACCCGCTCTACAGATTCGACGCAGTTTTTTACCCGATAGTAAAACTCGTCGGTTGGCATTGGCTGACGGATAACATCGTTGGCACCGGCTCGGAGTAGTTTAGCGCCCAACAGCTGGTCGGATTGTTCACAGACAGCAGCGATTGCCAGGTCTTCGCGTCGGTAGTGTTGTCGCAAATCGCTAATGGTGCTGATAGCACTGGACTGTAAGGTACTTTGATCTAACAGGACAAGAGAGACATCCTGATGTTCCTGTAGTTGCCTTCGTACATCGGTTTTGTTACGTACATCGATGATGGTGTAGCGATGAATATCCAACAGCTCGTGAATCTTTTTGCGGTTAAAATCGTTTTCACTAAAGTAAAGAATTTTGCGCTGCGGGTTGCAAAGCGTTTGCTGTACCAAATCAGCCAGCAGATCGGTATCTTCGTCTGTGCGTTTCAGAACGCAATCGATGATGTGTCTGTCGAGCAGGCGCTCAGCTATTTCTTCTGTAACGTTGGAAGAAATCGCAATAGTCGGTATCGCATTGTGAGTCAGTATATCAATTGCCTCACCGTTCGGTGCATCGGGCAGACGAGTATCGACTACGGCTAATACATATTCACCCTGATGTTGTTCAATCAGCTTGCGCACTGCCTTGGCCGTATTGACTGCATCGGCTGTCACACCCAGGCTTTGCTCTACGCGATCAACCAGTGCGTCGCGTACGGCCTGTTCCTGCTCGGCGATCAACACCCGCAGGCTGCTGCC
>CAZQKJ010000482.1:0-3358 GCA_964593315.1 uncultured Granulosicoccaceae bacterium | reverse complement strand
CCGGCACTATGGGCAAGTGTTGCATGCGCCAGGCCTTGTATTCCGGATCGTATACATGAGGCTCTGCCTGCTCGAGCAAATGACCAATGCACCAGCTGACACAGTCTCCAGTAGAGAATTTTACAAACCCGTCTCCTCGCTGCTGGGTGCCCGGGAGCACTGATGCAATGGCACGCCCCAGACTGGGTTTCTCTGCGATATACAGCTTCATTCTTGGTTCATTATCTGGGTCATTAGTCCACAGCTCGGGGCCAGATGTAAGCGCCTCACAACGGTCATACCTCTGTCAAATTTCGGATCCGGATACCCAAAACCTGGCAACGTACAGAGCAGCGAAAGTCTACCACGCCTGTTGGCAAACACGGTTGTCGCGGGCAGGCTGTTTTTGAGTGCCACACTGGATGCAGAAGCCCGTGCTGGTTAAATTATGTAGAGTAGAGCATGCGAATACACGCGAATTGTTGCCGAGAAGCGCTGTTTATGTTTTGCTTGAGCCAGAAAGTAAAACATTCCCCATGAAGTTAAAGGAAACCTACAATGCTGAAGAAATTACTCACTCTTACCTGTGTCGCCGGTCTGGCAATCAGCGCACAAAGCGCACTGGCTCAAGACGGCATGGTTGTGGTCGAAAGCTCACACGATGTCGCGACCACAATGGATAAGCTCGAGACAGTGCTGGAATCAAAAGGCATGAATGTATTCGCCAGAATCAATCATTCAGAAGGCGCAAAAAAAGCCGGACTAGAGCTACGCCCAACTGAGCTGATGATTTTCGGAAACCCCAAAGTCGGCACACCGCTGATGCTTTGCAGCCAGAGTATCGCTATCGATTTGCCGCAGAAAATGCTGGTATGGGAAGACGAAGATGGATCGGTACATCTGGGCTACAACGATCCGGCCCACCTTCAGGGGCGTCACGCCACAGAAGGATGCGATGAAGTATTCAAGAAAGTCTCAGGCGCGCTGGGCAACTTTGCCAAGGCAGCAACTGCCCCTTAAAAGAACTCTGCACGGCCCGAGCTTGACAGGCCAGCAGTGTTGGGCAGTTAAAAAAAAGGCGGCGCTGGTATATGCCAGCACCGCCTTTTTTGTGGTTTGGAACCATCTTTCCTGATCGATGATCAGGCATCGGGCTGACACCAGAATCAGCTCACGGATCAGGTATCTCGACGACTTATGACAACAAGAGTCACTAACGAGATAACGATACATCCAAGTACTGCCGTCATAGTTTTACCCTGAGCGATGATTGAACCCGGACTATGAAGCAACTGACTCTATCAATCGCTTAATCAGTTAACGCATCCGTACACTGTGCACATTGTTTGACACAAAAAAAGTGGATATGTCATCTAGCTGTACCGATTGACCGTGACACTACTACTAAATACCAGCGCTTAGCGAACAACCCGTGTGGGCAACACCCGGATTCAGGGAATGCAAAACTCCCGATAAGAAAACCATGAAATAATATCGATATTTTTTTGAAAATAGCGATAATTGTGATAAAAACCTCGCACCGCAGCTACAAACCACCATCGGAGCCATCACCATGCGCGAATCCCATTTAGACGACGGAAAGTACTGGGTCAGCCCCTACAATTTCGTGAGCGATGTTCGCGGAGGCCTTGACCTGCCGCCGAGCGTTCAAATCCACGATGCCACCCTGCGCGACGGCGAACAGACGCCCGGCGTGGTTTTCTCGGTAGATGACAAGATTCGCATCGCCACCAAACTCGATGAAGTGGGAGTTGAGAGAATTGAGGCCGGCATGCCTGCTGTGTCACCGCAGGATGCACAAGCCATTAAAGAAATCTCGGCGCTTGGACTTAAATCACGCATCTTCACTTTCGCGCGCGCGATGAAGCAAGACATTGACATGGCACTTGAGTGCGGTGCACACGGTGTGGTGATTGAGGTCCCCATCGGCTACCCGAAACTGGTCACCCAGTTTGGCTGGACCTGGGAAGATGTTTTTAAAAAGAGTCGTGACGTTATCAACTACGCGAACGATCAAGGTCTGTACACCTGCTACTTCCCGTACGACACCACTCGGGCCCGGGCTGAAGATCTCGAGAATCTGTGCAAAGCCATTTCTCAAGAGTCAATGCCAGACTCTATTGGCATCGTCGATACTATGGGTTGCGCCACACCGGAAGCCATTAAATACATGGTGCGCTGGGTAAAAGGCATGACCGGACTGCCCATTGAAATCCATACACACAATGACTTCGGCATGGGAGTCGCTACAGAGCTTGCAGCGGTAACCGCAGGTGCAGAAGTGGTGCACAGCTGTGGTAACGGACTGGGTGAACGCACTGGAAACGCTGCGCTTGAAGAACTCATGATGGGTCTTGACCTGCTTTACGGTTATGAAACCGGCTATAAACTGGACAAGCTTCCGGAGCTTGGTGACTTGTTGGCCGAGCTTTCAAACATATCCATTGCTCGCAACAAACCGGTACTGGGTATGGGTAACTTTATTCGTGAATCAGGTATCGGCATTCAATATGTTATGAATGATCCGCTGGTGATGTTCGGCACTCACCCTTCATTGACCGGTCGATCCGGTGAAGTGGTACTGGGCAAGAAAAGCGGTAAAGCATCAATCGTATACAAACTTGGCGAGCTTGGCTTAGGTGAAGCCAATGACGACCAGGTTGACGAAATGCTACTTAAGGTTAAGCAGATGGGCATCGAGAAGCGTGACATCCTGAGTGATGATGAATTCAGGTCTATCGTTGATGCGGTACGTATTGCCGCCTGATCAACTGGCTTTCATTATGTAAGGTCAGTGGCCTGGTTAGGCCACTGACATTTCGGCTAGGTGATCTTGATAGCGCCTGCCAATCATGCGGCATGCAGATACTGCAAAGTACCCATCCACAAGCCGAAGGCCGATTTTTTCTGCGGCGCAACCAAATTATTATCAGCCCTGGTGGTGATTATGTTTTCTCCTGCGGATCCACCCATTCTTGACCAATCCAACAGAAAACCTTATGCCCAAGCGGCTTACAAGCGCACTGCGCAATGAATTCCACGCTAAAACTGGTTGTTTTGACGCCCCTAAGATACTAGTATGCCAGTTACAAATGACCCTGAGTTTCTGCGCACTCAACTGAAGTTCCGCAGCTCGCTTATTTTTTATTGTTGGGGCACTAATGTCGGGCGTTCTGCTTGAAAATATTTTTAAAAGCTACGGCAGTATAGAAGTCGTACATGGCATTGACCTGGAAGTAGATGAGCAGGAGTTTGTGGTGCTGGTCGGGCCATCCGGTTGCGGTAAATCAACGACGCTTCGAATGATTGCAGGACTCGAAGAGATCTCTGCCGGCAAGTTAACCATAGACGGCAAGGT
>CAZQKJ010000481.1:1680-3367 GCA_964593315.1 uncultured Granulosicoccaceae bacterium | reverse complement strand
CCTGCGGCTTGAACACTTTTTTCTCATCTGCCCTTTATAGCCACCTGAGCCCCTGCCAGGCTGCCTGCCAAAACCGGGGTGTCTGCGAGGATCACTATCGCCAATCGAGCGCACGCCGTTAACCGGTGAATTAAGCCCAAATGGGACGATTTGGTAAGGGTTGATAATCCATCGGGAGACTACAATCCCTACTGAGAATAAGATCCTATTCCCACCATCAATCAATTACTCCCAAGCTCCGTGATCCGGGGCGTTTGAACTACCCTCAAGCTATGACAATAAAAAAATACGATTCTATCGTTATCGGCTCCGGCCCCGCGGGCGAAGGCGCTTCAATGAAACTCGCCAAATGTGGCCAGAACGTCGCCATGATAGAGCACTACCGTGAAGTCGGCGGCGGCTGCACACACTGGGGTACTATTCCGAGTAAATCTCTGCGTCACTCGGTGCAGATGGTCAGCCGCTTTCGACAGGAGCCAAGCTTCCGTCGGGTTGCAGGCCATGTCGATGTTACCTGGCAGGAACTGGTGAAATCAGCGCAGTCCGTGATCGATAAACAGGTCACGATGCGTGAAGAGTTCTATTTTAGAAACCGCGTTGAACTACATAGAGGTACCGCGAGTTTTATCGATGCCAATACAGTAAAAGTTTCGCTGAAAGATGGCAGTGAGGAAATCTGCAAGGCGGACAATATTGTCATAGCCACAGGATCTATCCCGTATCGTCCTGACGATATCAGTTTTGATGACTCGCGAGTCTGTGACAGCGATACAATCCTCAACATAGATTTTGTACCTCGGTCGATCATTATTTACGGTGCCGGTGTTATTGGCTGCGAGTATGCCTCTATATTCGGCAACCTCGGTGTCAAAGTGGATCTGGTCAATACCCGAGACCGATTGCTGTCTTTTCTCGATGCCGAAATCACAGACGCACTGGGCTATCACTTCAGAGAAATCGGCGTCACCGTTCGAAACAATGAAACCTATGCAAAAGTTGATACTGATGGCAGCTCCGCAATGCTCTACACCGAAAGTGGGAAGCGCTTTAAAGCGGATGTGCTGCTCTGGGCTAACGGGCGCTCAGGTGCGACAGATAAACTGAATCTGGAAGCCGCAGGCATTAAACCCAATAGCCGCAAACAAATTGAAGTGGATGACAATTACCAATCATCAGTACCACACATATACGCAGTCGGCGATGTAGTCGGTGCACCGGGTCTTGCCAGTGCCGGCTATGATCAGGGTCGCTTTGCCGGTACCCATATTGGTGAGGGTCATTGTGATTCACGCCTGGTCACTGATATTCCAACAGGTATCTATACCGATCCTGAAATCAGCTCAATCGGTATGACCGAAGCTGAGTTGACTGAGTCAAAAGTGCCTTATGAAGTGGGCCGCTCTTTGTTCCGTTCAATCGCAAGAGCACAAATAACCGGTCAAACAACCGGTATGCTGAAAATATTATTTAATACACAAACGCTGGAAATACTTGGCATTCACTGCTTTGGCTATCAGTCATCCGAGATTATTCATATTGGTCAGGCCATCATGCGCCAGCCGGGAGCTGGCAACAGAGTGACTTATTTTACTGAAAACACTTTTAACTATCCGACCATGGCAGAAGCGTATCGCGTTGCAGCACTCAATGGCCTGAATAGAATTCAGTGGCAGGAAGGCATGGATAC
>CAZQKJ010000481.1:0-1580 GCA_964593315.1 uncultured Granulosicoccaceae bacterium | reverse complement strand
ACTGAACCTTCCAGTGTCAAAACCGAGAATACATCCTGATCAATGGAGTTGCTGAAGGTTTTTAATTCTTGAAGACTAAGTTCACTTAAGTCCCTACCCTGATCAATGCCATAGGCCACCGCCCTCCCTACGACTTCATGACTATCTCTGAATGGCATTCCACGCTTGACCAGATAGTCTGCAAGGTCAGTTGCCGTGGCAAACCCTTTCAAGGCAGCGTTCGACATATTCTGTTTTTTAGGCTCTATGGCAGGCACCATGTCGGCAAAGGCACGCAGACAACCCATCAATGTATCAATGGTATCGAACAAAGGTTCTTTGTCTTCCTGATTGTCTTTGTTGTACGCCAATGGCTGTGATTTCATTAGCGTCAGCAAGCTAATCAGATGGCCGTTCACACGGCCGGTTTTGCCTCTGACCAGTTCCGGTACGTCCGGGTTTTTTTTCTGCGGCATAATGCTTGAACCGGTACAAAATCGATCCGGTAAATCAATAAAATCGAACTGCGCTGACGACCACAAAACTAACTCTTCAGACATTCTGGAAAGATGAGTCATCACAATACTGGCAGCAGCACAAAATTCTATAGCGAAGTCACGATCACTGACGGCATCGAGCGAATTCTGAGCAACACTTGCAAAACCCAGTAATTCGCGGCTGTATTCACGGTCTATCGGATAAGTTGTACCAGCCAGTGCAGCGGCTCCAAGTGGCATCACATTAACTCTTTTATTACAGTCGACCAGTCGTTCCACATCTCTTGAGATCATTTCAAACCAGGCCATCACATGGTGTCCAAAGGTGACTGGCTGGGCGGTTTGCAAGTGAGTAAAGCCTGGCATAATGGTGTCGGTATTTTTTTCCGCCAATTCCAGCATGCCCCACTGCAGACGCTGCGCTTCTGCAATCAAAACAGAGATGGCATCGCGCAGATATAAACGAATATCAGTTGCCACCTGATCATTACGCGAACGCCCGGTATGCAATCTTTTACCGGCATCGCCTATTTTGTCAGTCAACCGTGCTTCTATATTCATGTGCACGTCTTCAAGCTCTACCGACCAGTCAAAATCTCCGGCTTCTATTTCATGACTAATTTGATCAAGGCCCTGCAAAATTTTTTCTACATCGTCTGCAGACAAAACACCGGTGTGGCCAAGCATTTGAGCATGAGCCCGGGAACACAGAATATCCTGTTGAGCCATACGCTGATCAAAGGTGACCGAAGCAGTGAAGGCCTGAACAAATTCATCCGTAGTTTCAGAGAAGCGGCCACCCCATAATTTGTTGGTCGCAGGGTTATCTTTATTCATTAAATTATTTGTTGGTTTGAAAGGCCGAGCCTTTTTACAGGTGATTAGGGGTATCGAGCAGAGGTCTGATCGGTGATCATTACCACGTATATTATCAGCATGGCACCAGCAGCGGCTATGGTTCTGAAGCGCCAGAATAGGTAGCAGCCCCTGAGGTGATTTTGCGGATTTTCATCAGTCGAGGTAATCGACCGGGGTTATTTTGCGAATATTAAAAAGCCACGAGCGCGATCTTTTTTCTTAGCCGTGGTAATTGCATTTCGTGGC
>CAZQKJ010000480.1:0-3382 GCA_964593315.1 uncultured Granulosicoccaceae bacterium | reverse complement strand
CTATCTTGGTCGATTTGGAGCAACGGTGGACCCATCCAGCTACATGCTCAATTTTCCCTCCAGCTCTCTGAGCTTACTGTGGATTCCCAAAAACTCATGTACAACACTAAAACGGGAATTGATGGCGAAGGAACCGGTGGAAAAAACCGCCTTTATCTTGAAGCGTATGATCCACAGATCATGCAAGCAACACTTCGGTATCAATAGAAACCAGATAATGCGTGACGAGGTCTTTCCGACCGCCTGTATTCTAAGAGATCCCGTGGCAAGAATAGTAAGCTGTTACCTGGATAAATTCGCAAAACCAGTTCTTAGAGAAAAGCCTTTCGAACGGTTTGTCATTGGTCATATAGAAGCTGCACAGATTCAACTGGGAATCACTCCTGAACTCGAAAGATCAATAAGTTTCTCCGAGTTTATCGACTACATCTTCTCCAGACCACGCTGGGCGAGCAACAGCCACTGGAGACCGCAAAGCGACTTTATACCCACTGACCATACAGATATTCACTTTGGAACAGTCGAGAATCTTCCTGAATTTTTCGATTCACTAGGACTCAGTTATAGCTCCAAAAATTACAACAAGTCCTTTGGCGGTAAAGTAACCACCGGAAACACAGGTGATCTTGCAAATCATCTTCCGAAAGAGATAGGCAATGAAGATATCACCGACTACGGGCGATTTCTGACTGATGCCGGTCGAGATAGAGTTCAAAGAGTGCTTGCGGAAGATATCAAGCTCTACTCTGAAATCTCTAAGAGCAAAGTTAATATCTAACTCCCTCAACACTGTCGCGTATTGCTTCTCGCGGCAGCGTAACCTAGATATAGAATGGTCAAGCTAGCTCTCGGCCAGGCTAGTGGGATCAGAGACACTATCCATTCACAAACACGATTCCGCGCGAGACGATAATGCACCTGGCAATGTCCATTCTGATCAGAGATGAGGCTGATGTTATCGAAGCCAACGTCCGCCACCATGCAGCGGCTGGAGTATCCTCATTCATCGTAACCGACAATGGCTCAATTGACGGCACACGGGAAATTCTGGACACCCTCTCCAAGGAATTTGATCTGTCGATCATCGACGAGCCCTCAAAGACAATCGATCAGGACCTATGGGTTTCAAGAATGGCCAGTCAGCTCCAGGAGCAAGGAAGAGCAGATTGGGTCATAAACAATGATGCAGATGAATTCTGGGTAACCACCGGGAATACACCGTTACCTGAAGCTTTGACTCAATCGCTCGATCATTGCGACATTCCTGCCCGTGATGTTGGTGTGGTCAATTGCTCGCGCTCTAATTTTATTGGGAGCCGAGAATCTGTCACAGATACGAACTATAGCTTCTCACAAAACAAATACAGGGTGATCAGGAACTGGGATAACGCACCAGCCGAGCTTGAGTTAAACCCGGAAGATAGCTCAGCACTGATGGATAATGGAAAACATGTGATTATTCGCACCTTACCCGGCAAGGTGATAACACGTCTTGATGGTCTCGGCTCAATTAACATGGGCAATCACGGCGCTGTACATGAACTTGAGTCAATCCAGACTGACCGAATAGAAATAGCCCATTACCCGATAAGGGATTACCGACAGTTTGAACGTAAAGTGGTTAACTACGGCAGTAGTATTGAGAATAACAAGCGCTTTGGTGATCGCGTATCGTTTCACCTGCGTCGCTGGTACCAAAGCTACAAGAACAATGAACTCATTCAAACCTACGACAAGATAGTGTTACCCCAACAGGTACTGGACTCTCTTGTCAATAAAGGCATCTTAAAGCTCGAGACTCCTGCACTCTTTGCAGGAGAAGGGAAAAATACAGCAAAAGCTGCTTGATAACATCCTTGTTGTCAAATTTACATCATGCGCACCGGTAAGATAAATGGATAGTGTCCAGCCAGAAGCAAAAACGAGCCTGAGACAACACATTGGCTGTCCCGCGGTAGAATTGATTGATACTTTACCAGCCTCGACTTACCTTAGGACTCCCGCCAAATTTGTCGAGTATATTGGAGACTGCGCAAATAAAGATGCCTACACGGCTCACTACCATAACAATATCGCTTGTCTGCCTGAGCAAGGGCTGTATAGGATCTTTGATGCTGAGGTTCGTGGCAAGGGAATTATCACAATAGACGGGATGTTAGTTGAAGACAACCTGGAAGGTGCGCCACTGGATAGAGTTGCTGATAACTTAGCTCGCGAACCGGATGCAGAAAAGTGCATTGATGAGCCGGTACTCTACATCACTCGATTCGGAGTAAAAAACTACGGCCATTGTCTAACGGACATTATTCCCAGAATTCTGAGATTTCATGAAATCCTGCCTGATGTAAAAATAGCCCTGCATCCCGAGATGCCAGCTCAAATAATCGATCTACTGGCGATCTCAGGCATTACAGATTCGGAATGCATAAAGCTTGGGGACGAGCATGTCCGCATAAAAACAATGTATTTCATGTCTCTCTGGAACAAGCATCCATTAGTACACTCTCCCGTCACCTTCAGTTATATCGACAGTATAAAAAGATCAGTGATCGATAATAGCAAAGTAGCCACAAACACATACCCTCCAAAGATATTTGCAGGTAGAAAACAAGACGCCAGCGGAAGACAAATAATCAACTACAAAGAAGTTGCTCAATTGCTCTCTTCCCACGACTATGTAGAAATAGCCAGCGGCGAGATGTCTTTTTCAGAACAGGTGAAGCAATTTTCCTCAGCAAAATCTGTCGTCGGTATTGCGGGAGCCGCTATGACAAACATCCTGTTTTGTCCGCCGGATACACCGGTTCTCGCGTTAGCACCAGACAGCATGCCAGCTCTCTACTACTGGGATATGGCTCATCACGCCAAACTACACTATGGCATTGCTTACTTCTCGACCGGTAGAAAACCTGCATTGAAAAATCAGGGTAATTCAATATTTGCTGACTTTGAAGTCGACCTGGCAGTGCTGGAGTCTTTGATCAACAAGATTAACCGGTAATATTTCAAATTTGCCCTACTAAACGTGCACTCCCGGCCATCACTGCGTTGTTGTACACTCTACTATTTCAACCGGATATCTGATGCCAATATTTCAATCAGAAAAAGGCTTGGTATTCTACGCTCACATCCCTAAGTGCGGAGGTATGAGCATTGAACAAAAATTGTCTTTTTTACCAACCCATCTAAAAACACCTTTTCTGCACGGAGAACGACAACAACGATTCCCCTGTTCTCCGCAACATTTCCATTCTGAAATCATCACACGTTTGTTTGATGTAGACGCACTCCACTACTCATTTACTGTAACTCGCCATCCATATAACAGATTGATCAGCGAGTATAAATTCAGATCAGATATCGCAAAAAGACAATCCAGAGA
>CAZQKJ010000479.1:0-3388 GCA_964593315.1 uncultured Granulosicoccaceae bacterium | reverse complement strand
GAGACATCACCCATCTTTTGTTGCGAGTACTATAGGCGTAATCAAAAAGCTTTGGCTGTTTTTCTTTCAAAAGTCTTGCAACAGCGATTGTCGCTCGAACATCTGCCAGTGCATCGTGTGCGTCGCCATGTTCTATGCCGTTTGCAGCGGTGATTAACTCAAGTTTATTGGTTGGCTTTCCTTCAGCGTCTGTGGGCCACTCTATACCGTCTGGCCTAAGCGCACGGGCCAGTCGCACCACATCAATCAGATCCCACCGTGAATTTTTATTGCGCCATTCTCGACTGTAGGGATCAAACAGATTGCGAAACAACATTTGACGGGTAAATTCATCATCAAAGCGGATGCTATTAAAGCCTACGGTGCAAGTTTCCGGGACTGACATAAGGTTATGTACGGCGTTGGCGAATTCCCATTCGCTGAGGCCCTTTTCATTCGCCAGTTGAGGGATTACACCGTGTACTGCACAGGATCCGGGATCCGGCAGATAGTCCGGGGACTGGCGGCAGTAAATCATTATGCCACTGTCTATTTCTTCGAGGTTTTCGTCTGTGCGTATTGCTGCAAACTGCACTGGGCGTTCGCGTGCCGGATCGCGCCCAAAGGTTTCGTAGTCGTGCCAGAGGAATGTGCGAGGCATAGTTGCAGTGGTTAGCTAACCTGGATAGGTGCTAACTACCATTGAAGATCGTCCGGTACCTGAAATTTCGAATACTCTTCGTCAACCGAGGTGTCGGTGTTTTCGTCAGTGTTGAATACTGTCCACTGTGGGTTTATTTTTTTTATTTCGTTGGCGATAGCCAGGGGTACCAGATAGGTATCGCCGTTGAGACGAGTTATTGCTACTTCAGTTGCTGTCAGTTGCTTGTGTGCAGCTTCGTTGACAAAGAGCTCGCGAATACGTTTTTCAACGGTATATCGGTAGGTGACTTCGCCTTTCCAGTCGTCGAGCTTGTTGTTGTCGATGAGCTCTTTAATTTGAGCTTTGAGTTTTTTTCGCTCAAGCGCTTCTTTGTCAGCCTGTTCTTGTTTGGCTGAGCTTTTAGCCGATGAAGAACCGTCTTTTCCTTTCGGGTTGTTGCGCTTTTTGTTCGGGCTTCCTGCCGAGCTTCGCTTTTTCTTACGCGACTTGTTTTCCGGTTTTTTCTTTGGAGCTTCAAAGCCCGCCGCGATTAATTGTTCGCGCAATGAGTCAGACATAATACCTCAACCCGGATCTGTAATTACCGGATCCGATTTTCAACCTGTTGTGCTTTACCTCTTTTGTGATCACCGGTGGTGAAGAACATGGTAAGAGATAAAAGTAAAAACACAATAAATAATATCAGAGTAAGCTCCGGAATTGACATACCCAGAAATTGCCACTGAATATCTGTGCATTCGCCGGTGCTGTTGAATATCTTATCTAAAAACTCCATGGTAGGCATAGTCTGTAGCATGTGCGAGAACCCGGCGCCACAGGTTGGTGCGTCCTCTTTGGGTAGATTCTGCAACCAGATATGTCTGGCGCAAATGCCTATGCCGGTTAAGGAGAGCAGGGACGCAAGGGTGGCGTATACTTTTCGGCCTGTGTTGAGCGGGTTGTGTATCAGCGCCATCAAAAACACCACACACAATCCGATGACGACTGCTCGGTCAAGAACGCACAGCAGGCAGGGTTGAAGATATTCGATCATCTGCAGATACCCCACTGCAAATGCCATGGATGCAAGCCCCAGTAGGAGTCCAATCGCGCTGACCGAGCGGCCGGAGAAAAGAGTATTCATAATTGCAGGAGTCTTCGTATTATTTTCAGTTTGCGATGCAATGAATTATCCGAATGAGTTAACCGTGCTGTTTAGCTCAATTTCGACATTAGACAGAGCCATATTATAGAAGAATAATTGTCCGGTCGCACCAATGTCATCAACCAATGGCATAATTGCAGTACGCATTGAACGAGTCGATATGGCTATCAACATCAAAGAAAAACCAGATATACCCGACTTGACAAAATTTGCCTGCAGTCTGGCAGATATGGCAGCGGAAATCACATTGGCCTATTTCAGGCAACCGTTGGGTATTGAGAATAAGCTGTCTGACGGAGACTTTGATCCTGTCACTGTTGCTGATCGTGAAGCAGAATCTGTCATGCTTGCGGCAATCAAACAGCATTATCCCACCCATGGTATTTATGGTGAGGAGCATGGAGCACAGGATGGAAGTAGTCATCTTACCTGGGTGCTGGATCCAATTGACGGCACTCGCGCTTTTATTTCAGGCTTGCCCGTGTGGGGTACCTTGATAGCGTTATTCGATGGCTCCGAACCTTTGTTAGGTGTGATGGATCAACCCTTCACGCGAGAGCGATTTGTCTCTGGTATCAACTGTACTTACTACCGGCACAATGGCGTAGAGACTCAGTTGTCCACCAGTGATTGCTGTCATCTGGCGGATGCCATCATGATGTCTACAGCGCCGGATATGTTTGACCCTAGCGAGTTTACTGTGCAGCAAACGCTGGCTAAGCAGGTCAAGTTAATGCGCTATGGTGGTGATTGTTATGCCTACTCTATGCTTGCTGCGGGTCATATTGATCTGGTTGTAGAAGCAGACCTTAGTCCGTATGACATTCAGGCACTGATTCCCATAGTTAAAAACGCCGGTGGTGTGATCACAGACTGGCGAGGTGATACTGCTTCTAACGGTGGGCAAGTAATTGCTGCCGCAAATGCTGCACTGCACGCTGTGGCGTTATCGGTGCTTCAACCTGCAGCAAGAAAATCTGAGACAATTTTATAGACGATATCGGGTTTTTCGCTGTGCGGCCAGTGTCCTGCACCATCAATGGTTTTAAGAGATGGCTGGCTGAACAGTGCTGCTATCGGAGCTCTATCTTCCTCTGTCAAATAGTCTGACTCTGCACCTTTAATGAAAAGCGCAGGATTATCAAAGCGCGCATCGGCTGTTATGTTTGCTGCGATATCATCATACCGAGCTGCGATTTCCGAGATGTTGATGCGCAGTCCGTACGTACCGCTTTCAGTCCTTTGTAAGTTCTTTAAAAGGAAAGCACGGATAGCTTTATTGGGCTCAAATTTTTCAAGCAGCTCATCAGCCGAGCGTCTCGTCTCGAGTATTGAGTTTTTCAGTAGCAACAGACCTTTAATGATGTCCTGGTGATGGTGTTCGTAGCGACGTGGTCCTATGTCTATGATAATCATTCGATCAATCAGGTCGGGTACTGTGAGGGCGAGTTGCATGGCGGTTTTGCCCCCCATTGAGTGACCGACAAGATGAGTTTTTCTGATACCCAGCTTCGCGCAGGTATGGGCAACGTCTGCAGCCATATCGGGGTAGGACATACCGCTACTGTGCGGGGATGCGCCATGGTTGCGCATATCGAAAC
>CAZQKJ010000478.1:0-3389 GCA_964593315.1 uncultured Granulosicoccaceae bacterium | reverse complement strand
ATGGGCAACTTCTCTGTTGGTCAGTATAAAGATGCAGGCCTGACCGACGAGCAAATTGATTTCTTTCAGTTCCCTGAAATCACAGAAGGTCTTCCGCGCGCAGAAGAAGCGCCGGCTGATGCGTTCTTTATTCCAGCTAATGCGAAGAATGTAGAAAACGCCAAGAAGTTTATGTCTTTCATCGCGACCCCTGAAATTCAAGGTGAGTGGAACAAGACCATTGGTCAGCTTCCGCCTAATTCTGACGCGGAGATCAACTCTGATGATAAGTTCATTGTTGAAGGTATGGAGACTCTGTCTACCGCGGCAGGACTTGCTCAGTTCTACGACCGTGATGCACCAGCGGCAATGGCCTCAGCCGGTATGGAAGGCTTTCAGAAGTTCATGCTTGATCCTTCAGCACTTGACGAGATCCTTGAAGGTCTTGATAAAGTACAGGAAGAAGTTTACAAGTAAGCAGTAGTGTAAAGGGCCGGCTTAACAGCCGGCCCTTTTTTTATGTCATTCATTTGTCACGAAAATGATCGTTAAAAGGCACCGCCTTGGCGCGTTCGCAGTAGCAGAGATTCTGCCGCGCAGACTGCTGGCTCTTTCTTTATATAAAGTCTCTCTGGTTAATGCCGTCTTTCTTTACACAGTGACGCGTGAAGCCCTACGGAGAAAAATTTGACCACTAGTGTCTTGCCAGATCGCTTTGCAACCTCCACACGCAGGGTGGTGTTATCTGCCATTGTCATTGCGATAGCGTTTGTCGCACTTAGCTTTATCAACACTTCTGCCGTACAGGGCTGGTTCGGCTATACCCAACAGATTCAAGCCAGAGTGCCTACCTTCTTCTTCAGGTTTGGTCTGCTTGTTTGCGCGCTGGCTGCAGGTTTTTTTCTTATCACCGGGCTTTCGTTTTATAAACGAAATAAAGTGGCGGTCGCGCCGTGGCTGTTTCTTATTATTGGATTGGCGCTGTTCATGGTCTATGTGATCGTGCCAATTTTCCAATCTATATCCTACTCGTTCTCGCGATGGGATGGCCTGTATGACATCAACGGTGTCTGGACAGGTGAGTGGGTTGGTTTGCACAACTATAAAGTGCTGTTTGATGATCCAAAGTTCTATACGTCACTGAAAAACAATGTGCTGTGGTTGCTGCTGTTTATGCTGGCGGTGCCTATCGGGCTTTTTATCGCTTTGTTTTTGAATCAGACGGTCAGAGGCATTCGCATCTATAAGTCGCTTTTCTTCTTTCCATTTGTAATATCGCAAGTGGTTGTCGGGTTGATATTTGCCTGGGCGTATAACCCCGAGTTCGGTCTGCTGAGCGAGATCTGGGGGTGGTTTTTCTGCGAAACCAAAACCAATATCGTTGGTAACCTGACAAAGGTTTGTTCACCGGAGCCGCCATCAATTTTGGGTGATGCTGACACGGCTACCTACGGCATTATCGCAGCCGGACTCTGGCCGCAGATAGCCTATTGCATGATTTTGTTTTTGACCGGGCTGAATAATATTTCATCCGATCAAATTGAAGCCGGTCGTCTGGATGGTGCCAAGGGCTGGAAGATGCTGCGCCATGTTATTCTGCCGCAACTTAAACCTGCTACTTTTCTCGCCATAGTGGTGAGCGTTATCGGTGCGCTGCGATCATTTGATATGGTGGCGACCATGACCAAAGGCGGGCCCTACGGTTCCACCAATGTTCTTGCCTACTATATGTATGATCAGGCAATCGGGGAGGGGGTCGGTAGATACGGTTACGGTTCTGCTATCGCTACTATTTTGTTTCTGATCATGCTGATCTACATTGCCTACTTTTTGTGGCGTATGTATCTTGATGAAGTGGAGGACAGATAAATGTTTCCACGGCCCATCGAGAAATCCTCTGCCAAAGTCCGGTTTCTGTACAAGGTCTCTGTGCCCATTGCCTTGTTTCTATGGCTGCTGCCTCTGCTTGCGATCTTCATGACGTCGATTCGACCAATGTCTGATATTGCTACGGGAAATGTGTTTGGAATCCCCAGCTCGTTTCAGCTAATCGAAAACTATTCTGAGGTGTTCCGTAAAACCGATGCTATTCGGTATCTGGTGAATACACTGTTGATTGCAGCGCCCACCACTATTATGGCGGTAGCACTTTCCTGTATGACTGGCTATGCATTGGCGATCTATAAATTCAAGTGGGCACTGCCATTGTTCTTTTTGTTTATTGCTGGAAACTTTGTGCCGTTTCAGATTCTGATGTTGCCTGTGATCGATATGTCCAGCCGGCTTGAGATTATTAATACCGTACCGGGTCTGGTGATGTTTCATGCGTCATTTCAGGTGGGTTTTTGCACCCTTTTTATGCGCAATTTTATCAAGGCCTTGCCGTTTGAGTTGATTGAGTCTGCACGGCTTGAGGGTGTTGATGAATTCAAGATCTTTTGGCATCTGGTGCTGCCGCTGGTCAAGCCGGCAATGGCTGCTTTGAGTGTGTTGATCTTTACCTTTATCTGGAATGATTTCTTCTGGGCAACTATTTTGCTTCGCGACGATTCAACCTTACCTATCACTGTTGGAGTGCGAACCTTGAATGGAGAGTTCGTGCAACAGTGGCATCTGGTGTCGGCTGCGTCCTTGCTGGCAGCGGTGCCTCCGGTAATCTTGTTCTTTGCAATGCAGAAGCACTTTATTGCGGGTTTAACTCTGGGTGCTACAAAGGGCTAGGAGTCTGTGCGGCAGAATGTCTGCTACTGCGAACGCGCCCCGAAGGCGCGCCATTGTCTATTACTTAGGATCGATCATTTTCGTTACGTATGCCTTATTTATGAGTTAGGGCTATGCGCCTCAAATGATCGTACCTACTATAGTAAATACAGGGCCCTCGCCATGGCACGTTCTCGCTACACAGAATTCTACCGCGCAGACTCCTGGTGGTCACTATTAATGCCATCTGAGAGGTTATAGCTACACGCCATGCCAAAATATCTAACCGACGCACAGGTACGTGATTACCATGAGCAGGGTTTTCTGTCTCCTATTGATTTAATGTCAGAGTCAGATGCAGCTGAGGTTCTAGCGCTGCTGGAAGAAGCCGAACGCTTGCATCCCGAGCAAATCAACGGAGAGAATCGCAACAATTCCCACCTGGTTTTTAAGTTTCTGGACGACCTTGCGTTTAATCAAGTAGTACTTGATGTTGTAGAAGACCTGATCGGACCGGAATTTTCGCTGTGGGGTAGTGTGTTATTTGTGAAGGAGCCTGAGACCAAACACTTTGTTAGCTGGCATCAGGATGCCACGTATATGGGTATGTCCTCCAACAACTTTGTGACACCATGGATTGCGCTATCACCCAGTAACAAGGAAACCGGTTGTATGTCTATGATTCCGGGCAGTCATCTGAATGCTATCAA
>CAZQKJ010000477.1:0-3394 GCA_964593315.1 uncultured Granulosicoccaceae bacterium | reverse complement strand
ATGGTATAGAAGGCTATGCCACTGTGCATTCCAATCACATCGCCCTCAAGTGTAGTGATATTGCCGGGTTTGGTGGCCACATATTCACTTAAAAAGTCACGAAATTTTCTTTCGCCAATGAAACAGATGCCAGTACTGTCTTTTTTATCATGTACTTGTAAGTTCAGCTCTAGTGCGATCTGACGTAAGTCTTGCTTTTGCAATTCGCCCACAGGAAACAACGAGTGCATTAGCTGTTGCTGATCAAGTGTGTGTAAGAAGTAAGACTGATCCTTATTTTCATCAGCACCGCGTAACAAGCGTACATTGCCGTGTTCGTCCTGATTGCGCCGGACGTAATGACCGGTCGCGATTTTTTCCGCTCCCATTGTTTTCGCGTGATGCAGAAAGGCTTTAAATTTAATTTCTTTATTACACAGTACGTCCGGATTAGGAGTGCGGCCGGCATTGTATTCGTCAAGGAATCCCGAGAATACTTCTTTCCAGTATTCCGATGAGAAGTTAACGCTACTTAACGGGATCTCCAGTCGCTCGCAGATTCCGGATGCATCTCGAAAGTCTTCCACCGCTGTGCAGTAGTCATCATCTTCATCATCCCAGTTTTGCATGAAAACAGCGCGCGTCGAGTAGTCCGGGTTGCTGTTCAATAGGTGTGCTGCCACGGCAGAGTCGACCCCGCCTGAGACACCAACCACTATCGTTTGAGGAGTTTGGTTCATTGGAAAGCTATTTGAAGAAAAATTTTTGTCTACACATGGGTTAGCAGTTCCAGCGGGTAGCGCTTATTGTCGAGGTAATCATCAATGCAGCGCAACACCATAGGGCTACGCAGGTCGGAATCAAGTAGTTGTGTCCGGCTGAACCAGTCTGATCTGATGATCGGCTCATCCAGTGGTTGGTTTTGGTCGTGGTTGGATACTTCACCATAAAAGGTAGTGCGTAGGTATGTGTGGTGTTTGACCGGGTGCTGCCACTGGTAGATGCCAGAGATACCAATCGGCTGAAAGCTCCATCCGGTCTCCTCTTGGACTTCTCTGATAACCGCGTCGATCAGTGTTTCATTGTTGTCCAGATGCCCGGCTGGTTGATTGATAACCAGTTTGCCATCGATGCTTTCTTCAACCATCAGAAACTTACCTTCGCGTTCAATCAGGGCAGCGACGGTGGTGTGAGGGTTCCAGGCCATAGTTTTCTCTTTGTATTGAATGGGATACCGAGCGCTGAATGAATTAATGTCCGTTGGTGGCATCGGGTGTGAGTTTAGCGGTTTTGGACAATGCACTCTTTATCAACGCTGGATTCGTTGTCCGATCAGGAGCAGGAGTCAATAGTAAGGTGGCCGGATCTAAACCATGGATCTGTTATTCAGGAGGTTTAGTCAAAATTCTGGCGCATTCAGCATAACTCAAAGACGGGAATCTCGGCTCAGAAGTGAATGCGACGCTCATATATGCGACGAGGGTAAGGGTGTTTTAGTAGCAAAATAACCACAAGAATCATTTTCTGTAGTACAGAAACCAGAGATTTGTGCAAATTTGTTACATTCTTGCACAACGGCAACCGTTTTTATTGACGCAATTGCCAAAAAAATGTTGTTTTTGTGCAAATAGCTGGTTAGCATGAGCTCACTCGTCGTAGCAGGGAACCTTTTTGTTGCTGCGATGTCGCTTTCGCTTGGGATACTGGTTTCTGCTGGGGTGGGAACGTGGCGTTTGCATTTGGCACATTAACCCGTGCCGCTTAAATTTAGATGAACTATCAGATTATCTGACTGGAGAAATAAAATAATGAAATACACAAAGACCGCGGCAGCAGTAGCACTTGCAGGCGCAGCTGCAGCACCAATGGCCCAAGCGGCCACTACCGTAACACTGTCTGGTCAGGTGGCTATCGGTATCATCGGAAGTGATGTTGACGACATTGATGCGATCAACATTGGCGACGTGCTTGGTCCTGATCCGGATAACCCGAACATCAACCTGATTGCGACTGCAGACGACGTACGTGATGCAGCGCGCCCAGGTGATCTCACTATGTTTGGTGATGACTCAACTATCAACGTGAAAGCTGAAGGTAGTATTGTTGGTGGTCTTACCGGATACGGCAACTACAGAACTGACTTGGGTCTAGTTGGTGATGTTGCGACTGGTGATAACATCCATGTTGGTGTTAAAGGTGACTTCGGTGACATCCGTGTTGGTGAGGTTCCTGACGCTATTGGTTACGGTCAGTTACTTGATCCACTGGTAGATATCGACGGTGAAGACTTCGGTGTGAGCTACACAGGTAGCTTCAGCGGTGTCACTGTTGGTGCAAACTGGTCTCCTGAAGGTAGCAGCGACCGCATTGGCGCTGGTGTAAAATTCAGCCTGGGCGGTTTTGGTATAGGCGTTGGTTTCGGTGATGACGCTGGTGACAGCGAGTTGTCTGCTGGTGCGTCTTTCTCGTTTGCAGGCGCATCTATTGCCGCTAGCTACAAAGATTTCGACAACGACGAAGAAACTTTTGGTGTAGCGGTAGGCTACGGGATCGCTGGTTGGTCTGTGGGCGTCGAGTGGGAAGGATTCATCGGTGATGTGAACGACGAAGACAACCTGCTTCGTTTCAATGCTGGTTATGATCTCGGCAACGGCATGAACTTCAGCGGACGAGTCAACGTGTTCACTGACGATGACGACAGCAGCACTGGTGAGTTTACTGACTTTCGTGTACTCCTGACTAAAGCATTCTAAGACTGCTTTGTGTAGTTAGTGCAAGGCCAGGGCGAATATTTGTCCTGGCTTTCTGATTCCATCGGCGGTATGTGAGTCGACTATTTCCGTATTAGGGAAGAATCAGATAAAGAAAGGGATTTTTATCAGGTAAAACTTAAAGCCGATTGTGTATGCAATCGGCTTTTTTTGTGTGATTTTAACTCTGCCTGTTCTGCCTGTTCTGCCTTGTGTAGGCGTGCATTTTAATTCTGACCAGGCCTTGTTGCTTTTCATGGCCACAGGCTTATGGGTCAATATGCAATGGCTGCAATGAGTCGGATTTTCTATTCGAACGTTAACTAAATAAGTGGCCTATTCTTGTCATTTTCCGCTATTTTACTTTCAGGACCGTAGATTCGTTGCTGAACATTCGAATAATCCCGCGGTCTACAAAAAAAATCGATAATTCGCAGAATATGCATCACTTCAGCGTATCGCTGAACAGTAAGGTAACCCTCACAGGCAATGAGATCACTACGCATCAAAGTATTTGCAGGGGTGTTGTGCGTGATGATGCTGGTGATAGCGGTTGCCGAGATATTGCTCTATCGCCAGGCGGTTTCATTCGCTGAGAAAGAGCTATTCACAAGCCTCAGGAAGTACGCAGTCGCTCTGTCTGACGTTGGTTCTTTCGATAGAAG
>CAZQKJ010000476.1:0-3406 GCA_964593315.1 uncultured Granulosicoccaceae bacterium | reverse complement strand
AACTGCTGACTGATATTGCAAGTCTTGATCGTTTGTACGATGCAAACCTTGAGTACTATCATGCCCTTGAGCTCTATATTGTCGCAGGTGAAGAAAAGCTCACACAGCTTGATACGGTAGACTTGCCGGCACTTGCCGAGTCTGCAAAAAATACAGACGATGTTCTTCAGGCGCAGGAGTTGCGCGACATGCGCACAGCGCGTGATGATCTGGAGCGTCGTATCCATGATCTGATGCTCACCCGACAAGTCGCAATGCAAAGTCTGCCAAGCATTCGTATGGTGCAGGAGAACGATAAAGGACTGGTTTCTAAAATCAGTTCCACGCTCGTGAATACTGTGCCACTGTGGCGTCAGCAACTGGCTCAGGCTGTTACCGTCTTTCGCTCGCAGGAGGCGGCCAAGAGTGTTAAGGCGGCTACTGATCTAACCAATGATTTACTAGAGAAAAATGCTGAGACTCTGCGCACTGCTAACCGGGAAGTTCGGGAGCAAATGGAGCGTGGAGTGTTCGACATTGAATCGGTCAAGCGCGCAAACGAGAACTTGATAGCCACTATTGAAGAAAGCTTGAAGATAGCGGACGAAGGAAAAGTGAAGCGCCGTGAGGCGGAGCAGACACTGCAACAACTTGAATCTGAACTAAAGGGCAAGCTCCGTTCTGCGAGTTCACAGGCCCGCGCAACATCTACAGGGGTATAAAATAATGGGTTTGTTTGACAAACTTTTTGGCGAATTCATTGACATCATTGAGTGGACTGATGACACCAATGACACGATGGTTTATCGCTTTGAGCGTTATGGCAATGAAATCAAATACGGCGCTAAGCTCACCGTAAGAGAAGGGCAGGCTGCAGTCTTCGTTAACGAAGGTGAGGTCGCCGACGTACTGAGCCCCGGAATGTATGAACTGGAAACACGCAACCTGCCGGTGCTCTCAACCATTATGAATTGGGACCACGGTTTCAATAGCCCGTTCAAGGCTGAAGTGTATTTTGTCAATACCAAGCGATTTGTCGATCTCAAATGGGGCACTAAAAACCCGTTGATGATTCGCGATGCCGAGTTCGGCGCAGCGAGAGTGCGTGCGTTTGGTACGTACGGCGTCAAGGTGGTAGATCCGCTGAGGTTTATTCGCGAGATCGTCGGTACCGACGGTAATTTTCAGGTCGAGGAAATCAGCGATCAGCTGCGCAATCTTATTACTTCGCGATTTTCATCGTCGGTAGGCGCTGCGGGTATTCCTGTTCTGGATATGGCGGCTAACTATGATCAGTTGGGAGATGTTATCGGTACCCGGATCGGTCCCGAGTTTGCAGAGTACGGTCTTGAGTTGACCAAACTGCTGGTTGAAAACATATCAGTACCTCCGTCGGTTGAAGAGGCACTAGACAAGCGTACCAGTGCAGGCATGGTGGGTAATCTTGATCGATACATGACCTACCAGACGGGAGTGGCGCTTGAAGCGGGTGCCAGTAGTTCCGGTGGTGCAGCAGGTGCTGGCATCGGTATGGGTGCTGGTATTGCAATGGGCCAACAGATGGCTAACAACATGGGGCAACAGCGAGCTCCCGCTAACTATCGTGAAGACGATGGGCGCGCCTGGCATGACAATGGTCGTCGGGTAGAATCTAACCCCACCTCCGCAAGCTCACTGCCACCACCGCTGCCAGGTGGTGCTCGGTATCATGTGGCGATCGATGGTGAGGCCACTGGCCCCTATAGTGTTGAAGGTCTTCAACAACAGCTGGGCAATGGTGTCATCACCAAAGAAACGCTGGTTTGGGCCAATGGCATGGCGGATTGGGAAGAGCTGGGCCGCGTGGAAGATTTAAATGCTCTGGTAGTGGCTCCACCACCGCTACCTCGTGGCTAGCGGCAGGCTGTCTCTGTGTTGCTATTGCGCCCGAATGTTGTCATGAATCACTTAATGGGTAACCTAGGTAACCTAAATGCGTAGTTCGGTGGGCATGCCACTTGAGTAATCCGTTCGAAGACTACGTTGACTACCAACAGGCACAGGACCCTGTGCCTGCGTCTGACGCACCAGTTGCAAAGGTTGAATCGCGATTTCCGTGCTCCAGCTGTGGAGGCTTGCTGGCGTATGAGATAGGTACAGATGATTTACGCTGTACTCACTGCGGTCGCCACCATGAAATTGACATCCCTGATGTTGAGATCAAAGAGCTTGATCTGCCCAAAGGTTTGTCAAAGCTTGAGGAGACTCGCAAGCTCGGTAAAACAGAAGCGGTGCTGCAGTGTCCTAACTGTGCCGCTCAGTTTGATCTTGATCAAACAGTACACGCGGGCGATTGTCCGTTTTGCGGTACCAGTGTTGTCACCAGTACCGGTGAGATACACGAATTCTCGCCGCAGGCACTTTTACCCTTTGCGATTACCCGTGACGAAGCGTTTGTCGCTTATACCAAATGGATAAAAGGCCGATGGTTTGCGCCGTCAAAACTTAAAAATCATGCACGAGAGAGTAAAAGTCTCAAAGGTGTGTACATCCCATACTGGACTTACGACAGTGATACCCGCACTTCCTACGCAGGTCAGCGAGGTGATGTCTACTATGTGCGCCGCAATGTCACAGTGATGGAAAACGGGCGTTATGTACGTCGCTCGAGAATGGTGCCCAAGGTTCGCTGGACTCGAGTTCAGGGTCGTACAGAGCGGCACTTTGACGATCTTCTGGTTGGAGCTACTCGCACTCTGCCGCGCAAGATAACCGATTGGCTGGAGCCGTGGGATCTTGAAAAACTGATTCCTTATACCGAGGAATACTTAAGTGGTTTTCAAAGTGAAGTCTATCAAGTGGCACTGGATGAAGGCTTTACTCATGCTCAGCGCGTGATGCAGCAAACTATTCGGCGCGATGTTAATCAGGCAATTGGTGGTGATCAGCAGCGAATTAGTCGATTAGACACCCGCCACTCAAAAACCAAATTTAAGCATGTACTTCTGCCATTGTGGACTGCGGCGTTTACATTTAAAGGTAAGACCTACCGCTTTGTGGTGAATGGCCGCAACGGAAAAACTCGCGGTGAGCGACCTTACAGCGTCATTAAGATTGCTGTAGCCGGGGTGGTCGCGGCGACCGTGATCGGCACTGGAGTGGTGACCCTGCAGTCTGCCAATGTAGGTGGCTATGTTGTTGATCGGCCAATTTTCTATCCGAATCGATCCGATCCTTTCCGTGATTTTCAACGATTGCCGCGTTACTGATTCTCTCCTCACTTTTTTTGTTGTAGTCAAATCGACGAGCTGTAGAATTGTGCCTACAGTCTAAGGCGGAACAAGAAACATGCAATCAGCTGAAGTCACTCTGGTTGATCACCCTTTGGTGCAACACAAACTGACCCTCATGCGACGCACAGAGGCTTCTTCGTCTACCTTCAGAACCC
>CAZQKJ010000475.1:0-3418 GCA_964593315.1 uncultured Granulosicoccaceae bacterium | reverse complement strand
GATATTAATGGCGATCAAATCTTCTATGAGTTGCTCGATCAGCCTGCTAATGGCCGCTTGTCTGGTACTCCGCCTGCGGTAGTTTATGTGCCGGATAATAACTTCCGTGGCACCGATGCTTTTACTTTTGCAGTAAGAGACGGCAGTGCCACCAGTGCACCTGCTACTATTTCCATAGCGGTAGCAGGCCAGGCACCGGACAATGAAACCACGATAACGGTAGATGGTTCACTAACTGACTGGGCTGCATCTGAATCCTTCGGCAGTGACCCTGTTGATGCTACTGGCAATGGTGATCAGATTGATCTGCTTGAGGGTTGGTTTGCTCACGATACCAATAGCTTCTTTGCCGCACTGCGTAACAATAATCCGGTGCAGTTGAGCTGGGGTTACGGTATCTATATGGACACGGATAACAGCGTGTCTACCGGTTTTAGAAACTTTGATGGTAGTTATCCGTTAGGCGTTGACTACATTATCGAGTCCAATGAGTTGCTGCGCTATACAGGCACGGGTACTAACTGGAGCTGGGCGTTGGTGGCAGAGATTGACGTGCAGGAGAACGGATCTAATGTGGAGTATGCGTTTAGTCGCAACCTGATTGGAGATCCATCCCGATTGAATCTGTTTTTTATCGGTGAGAACGCCGCCAACAACGGCAGCACGGTAGACTACTACCCGGATAACGTGGTTGAGTCTGGTGCATCGACAAGATTCCACACCTACACGGTCGGGGATCAATCAGTTAATGTAGCACCGGTATCGAATGGTCAGAGTATCTCCGTAGATCAGAATACCATTCAGCCTGTGACACTGGCGGCAACGGATGCCAACTCTGATGCACTGACTTACCAAATTACCCGGCAACCTTCCAACGGGGTGTTATCCGGTACGCTACCAAACATTGCCTACACACCGGATGCGGGTTTCGTTGGACTGGATTCTTTTGAGTTCAGAGCCAGTGATGGCACTTTGAGCGGTGCACCGGCGGTGATCAGTCTTAATGTCATCTCCGCCGTTCTTCTCACTGATAGCAACAACCCGGTGGGGTCAATCACTATCGACGGAAGTCTTGAAGACTGGTCCGGGCTAATACCATTGGCAGCAGACCCTGCTGATATCACCGGTGCTGGTGAAACTATAGATTTCAGGCAAGGGTACATTGCCCATAATCCAAGTCTGTTATATCTGGCCTATCAGAATGAAACTCCAATCTCGCAACTGACCTATGGCCATGCTGCATTTATTGGCACAGATGATAGTGATGCTACAGGTTTTAAAGGCTTCTCTTCCGAGATGCCATTCGGGGCAGACTTTCTGCTTGAGGGCAGTGACCTCTATCGCTACGCAGGATCCGGTAACAATTGGTTATGGACCTACGTGACCACTGTCAATGCTCAGCAAGTCGGAAGTATTGTGGAGATCGCGCTATCGCGTGCACAGTTGGGTAACCCCGCAGCAATAGAAATATACTGGCGCGGAGAGAACGAAGCGATAAATGGTAGCGGCGTTGATTTTTATCCTGATGGAGTCAGCACCACCACAGCACCTGCAGCGCAGCGCAGATTCCGGTACGAGCTATAGGCATCGAGATCATGAAAACTACTACAAAACCATTGTATGAAATTTCCAGAGCCGTGCTGGTTTCGGTGGCGATGCTGACAGTACTTGCTGCGTGTACCGCAGGTGATGCGCCACTGGAAGCTATCGTGCCCGAAGAGCCGTTAATTGATGCCGCGACTATTAATCCTTGTGGTGATCAGTTTGATTTTCAGCGCGAGCTAAATGGCGCACCTGATGATAGCTTTACTGATTCTGGTGAGGTTCAGGGCAAAGTATTGGTAACCCAGCAATACTGGTATGAGAGTACTTCAATGATTGTGAATTTTTCATACGCACTGGACGAGGCATGGTGCAATGTATGGACTGAGAGTGGAGTGGCCTGGGACCGGTAGTACCCGATTATTTTCTCAGGCCGCAATTAACTGACTACACCCATCGCGCAACGCGCCGGGTGTAGTCGATATAGTCCTGGCCAAACAGTTCCTGCAGTACCTTTTCCTCTGGCAGTATCTGCATATAGGTAACCACCAGGCAGAACACCAACGGCATTATCATCGGTGAGAGTGAGCCTAGAATCAGGCCGGCACCGGTTAGCATGATGGCCATCCCAAGGTACATCGGGTTGCGGCTGATGGAATAAAATCCTCTGGTGACCAACGCGCTGGTGTTATGCGGTCGCAACGGGTTAATGGTGGTTTGTGCGCTTTTAAAGTTAAGCACGGATACCAGATCAACGATCAGTCCGATAGCCACGATCGCACAGCCTGCTATCGTCGGCCAGCTTGCCTCTGTAGTGATCACCGGGAAATTCTTGTGAAGAAGCCACATCAGCAATAGCGCGGTGGCTCCATAGACAGGGGGTGGAATTACATTCACGCGCCAGGTTCTCGTGTTGTCGGGAAATAGACACGCTCAGGATACTACATCACGGGTGCTGCGAGGGCTATCAGCTGCCGGTGCTGCCATTGAATCGGTGTACTGGTTTAGATCATAATAGAGGGCATTCCTGTTCAGGGCCATCGATCGGATCGCCTTGCAGGCAAACACCCCTTGCAGCCAAACACCCAGGCTAGAATATCCCCATGAAAAAACTTGTACTCACTGGCGCTGCCGGAAGACTCGGATCCTATCTGCGTGAGCCACTTTCAAAGCTTGCGGACGAATTCATCAGTACCGATCTGGTTGATGATATTGGTACATTGTATCCAGGTGAGCGCTATATCAAAGCAGACCTTGCAGACTATGCAGCCATAGCATCAGTGCTGGAAGGGGCAGAGATGGTAGTTCACTTTGGCGCTATTGGTGATGAGGCACCGTTCAATGATATTTTAAATTCCAATATTGTTGGCGCCTACAATATTTGGGAAGCAGCCTATCAGCACGGTCTGCGGCGAGTGGTCTACGCCAGTTCCATACATGCTGTTGGAATGCACAAGCGACAAGATTTTATCGGTGTTGATGCACCGCACAGACCGGATACCTACTACGGTTTATCCAAATGCTTTGCAGAAGATCTTGGCAGCATGTACTGGGATAAGCGTGGTCTGGAATCGGTTTGTCTGCGCATACTATCCTGTGCCAAAGTAACCGGTACACGCGCACTGGGTACCTGGCTTAGTTATGATGATCTGATTCAATTGGTCGAGCGCTCTATTGATACACCCACCACAGGTTTCAGCGTGGTATACGGTGTATCCAATAATGACAGGGCACCGGTTGATAACAGTAAAGCCAGTTTTCTGGGGTATAAACCTAAAGACAACGCCGAGCAATATGCTCAATCAATTCTTGCAGATGATCCGCATACCGATAACACTGATCCAATACACATGCTTCATGGTGGCCCCTTTGCCGC
>CAZQKJ010000474.1:0-3421 GCA_964593315.1 uncultured Granulosicoccaceae bacterium | reverse complement strand
GTCCAGGCTCTCCAACACCGCGAATATGTTCGCTATGTTCAAGCACCACAACTTCTACTTCTGGTGTTTGATATAAGCGCATACCTTCGTACGCGTGATAGTTATTTTGCTGCGGCGCGTAATTTTCATAGGTTAATTCACTATTGATCGCATGTGCCAAGCCGTAGATCAATCCGCCAAACAATTGAGCTTCAATGTTAGTGGGGTCCAGAACAGTACCCACATCAGCAACAATATAAGCCTTATCTATTTTGATTCCCGCTTCGGTGTTGGTTACTTCTATGACTTGCGCTGTTGGCACTCCGAATGACATACAAAACGCCACACCACGACCACGGGCATCCCCTGCAGATGAGGCGCCGAGTGAAGGCCCATCCCATCCGCTCAGCTTGCCCACTTCTTCAAGCACCTTTTTAGAAGTATCATGCATACATAACCGTAAGCGCTCTTCCAGTGGGTCAGCACCGGCCGCATGAATCAGCTCATCCAACCAGCTGTCATGAAAAAAGCCGTTGCCGGAGGCACCTACAGAACGCCATGAAGACACAGGCACCATCGACGGCGCACGATAACCAGTTACACGGTAATTCGGTATCGCAAATGGCTGATCCCAGGAACCCGTTGTAATCGTTGCATCCGGACCAGGTATCGAGAGTCCAGTGAGCCGCCCAAACCATTCTGGTGCCATAGCGGATTGACTGACCGATAGATCAAAGGTGTCGACTTTGCCGTTCGCCACTACACCTCGAGCGCGAGTTAACGCGGCCGGTCGTGGATAGTCGTGAGTCATGTCCTCTTCACGACTCCAGGTCATTTTTACCGGTGTGCCTTTAACAGCCATTGCAAGTTCAACTGCCTGCTCAACATGTGTCATCTCAAGTTTGTGACCGAAACTGCCACCCATCGGTTGGACGTATACAAAGACATTCTCGGCATCAACACCCGACAGAGCTGCCGCCTTGTCACGAATAAATAAGGGTATTTGAGTGCCGGTCCAAATCTCTACCTTGTCTTCTTCAACTTTAACGATGGCATTCATGGGCTCCATCGGCGCGTGTGCAAGGTACGGCACCCGATAAGAAGCCTCAAGCACGTCACCGTCTGTAAGTGCACTGTCCACATCGCCGTCGTTGCGTTGACGATGATCCAGATCGTCTTCGTTATCCACAGAGGCTTCAAGCGCCTCCCAAATTTTTGCCGAGTTCTCTGGGTATGGACCTGGGCCCCACTCACAGTTAAGCGACTGTAGGGCCTTAAAGGCATACCATGTGTTTGAAGCGATAACACCTACTCCATGTTTGACTGGCACCACTTTTTGCACACCGGGCATAGCAGAAGCCGCATCAACGTCATAGCTAAGTACATCACCACCAATACCCGGATTAGCACAAACGGATGCAAACACCATCCCTTCAACTTGCTTATCAATACCGTACACTTCTGTGCCGGTACACTTGGCAACCATATCCTGCCTTTGCATACCTGGTTTGCCAAGGAAGCGCCATTCGGATGCATCACGCAGAGAAACGTCTGTGACAGGATCAATGTTTACGGCATCAGCAGCAAGTTCGCTATAGGCTATTTTGGTACCGTCAGGCAGGATGACATTGCCATCTTCTGTCTTAACTTCGGCGCGCGCGACGCCCGCTTTCTGTGCTGCCGCTTCTTTAAGTGTTTCCCTTGCCACAGCCCCGGCCGTGCGAAGTCGATCGAACATATCCGGTACGGTCGATGAGCCACCTGTTATTTGTATAGCAAATAGTTTCGCAGGCACTGCCATAAATCTACGTGCGGTCTCTGCTGTAGAGCTATCGTCGTAACCAGGAAACGGCACGCCTTCGCTGAGCACTGCGGCGTTGTAGTAAGCCGGACCAGGTAGCCCAGGAGTTACCGTTGCACTGGCTGGATTAATATCGAGTTCCTCTGCGATGAGGTTGGCTTGAATTGAATATGAGCCCTGCCCTTTGTCGGCCCTTGGTGTGATCAATGTTATTCCGTCTGAATGAATCTTCACAAACGGCGTTATTGCAGCCTCGCCTTCTTCAAGATCATCTAGCAGCGGGTTTGGTATCGGCCGCCTGGCCATGTAGGTGCCGAACGCAACACCACCTGCAATCGCCGCTGAACCGATTAAAAAAGTTCGCCGTGTAATTGTTCCAACTGTTTTTAATGCACCCATTATCAGCTCTCCTGCAGTTTACTGGCCGCAGTTTTAACTGCTGCACGGATTCGAGGATAGGTGCCACACCTGCACAGATTGCCACTCATCACAGCATCAATCTGTTCATCTGACGGGTTTGCCTGTACTGCCAACAGTGATGCCGCCTGCATTATCTGACCCGACTGACAATACCCACACTGCGCAACCTGATGCTCAACCCAGGCCTCCTGTACTGCATGCATGGCGTCAGGATTGCCCAGGCCCTCGATGGTCTGAACCTCGCCATTAAGATCTCCGACCGCGAGCTGACAGGATCTGACCGCCGATCCATTAACGTGTACAGTGCAGGCACCACACTGGGCGATGCCACAGCCATACTTTGGTCCAGTTATACCGAGCTCATCACGCAGCACCCACAGAAGCGGCATTTCAGGCTCTACATCAACTTCAAAGCTTTCATTGTTGACGGTAAGTTTCATAGTTTTTTCATTCCTACTGGCCAAAGTTTCTGCAGAATATCGTACAATAAACAATCTTACAAATTCCATCCATTTGTAATATATCCAGAATTCTATGAACGATTCCGAATCAAAAGCCGTGGCTGCCGCTATAGAGATGTTTACCCGCTACGGAGCCAGGCGCACCAGTATGTCAGCGATCGCTGAAAAAGCTGACATATCACGTCAAACCCTTTACGCAATCTTTAGCAGTAAAGACAAGTTGCTGGCTGCAGCAATGGAGGCTGCTATATCGCAGATCTATGTCAAACTGGAGCGGGATTGGGAGCACTGCACATCAGTAGACCAGGTGATTGACGTTTACTTTAAACATGCTGTGATAGCTCCATTTGAACTATTAAAGAAAACGCCTGATTTGGAAGATCTGATTCGTGGTACCGAACCCCTAACGTATAAAGTCGCGGAAAAAGCAGAAGCCCATAAGAAAAAATTACTGACAAAACAGCTGCAAGAATACGAGCATCAGCCTGATGCTTTTAAAAGCAATCCCAAATCAGTCGCCCACCTCATCGTAGTGACGGGCAAACAATTAAAATTTTCAATTAAATCCCGTCGCGAACTTGACCAACTTTTGAAAACGCTAAAACATGCTGTGTTAGCACTTTTCGATAACTAGCGGTCGTATCAACGATAAGGGTCTTTAGCAGTCTATATTTAGCGTCAATTGAAATAGCAACTAACAAGAGCAACTAACAAGGACACCCATCGTAACCTTTCCTTGTGACCACGGTCTCGGTGTAAT